>WRAV01000013.1 GCA_009780025.1 Oscillospiraceae bacterium
CATCCTCGCCGTCTTGATCCACAGCAGTTACGCCCCGCAGCAGGATAGCCTCGAGGTCAACGTCCTCATACAGCTCGTAAGCCTCTATCACAAGGCGCTCCTCGTAGAACGCAAATGTGATATAAAGCTCCTCGTCCTCTTCTCCATATATAACGGCCCTGCGCTGCGCTGTGGACATCTCAGCGGTAATCGGATGAATCGCCGCAAATGTCAGCACAAACTCGGTACCCGGTCTCGCGTTTATTTCAAACCCACCGTCGCTCTGCAAAAATACGTTGCTTACTTCGCCGCCCTCTTGGTCGGTAACGCTGACACCGGCAAAAAGAAGCTTGTTGCGTGTGTTGCGGTAAACATAACCGCGGTCAACGTCTTCTTCCTCAAGCCCTTCAGCAATGGCCTGCGCTATAGCCGCCGCAAGCGCAAGCTCAAAAGCTTCTTCGTATTCTTCCAGCGTTATGTACAAGTCGCCGTCAATGTGGAAGGTCAGCCCAAAGACACTCTCCGGCATCTCAATTTCAGGCTCTTCCTCGGGCTCTTCAGGTTCTTCAGGTTCTTCGGACTCTTCGCATAGTTCTTCTTCCGGTTTTTCGGATTCCACTTCTGGCTCTTCGCTCGGGGTGTCTTGGTGTTCACCCTCGCCGGTTTGTTCCTCAGTCTCGACCAGATACGATGGAGTAGCTTGCTGCTCCTCCGGGCCTGCGAAGGCAGGCTCGGAGAAGGCCGGTGCGCACATTGATGTGCTTGCCATTAGGGCAAGAGCTAAAAGAAAAGCCCCCGCTTGTTTGAAGTTTATCGATATACTCTTCATACGTGCCCACCTCCAGCAGCCTAAAATACACAGATAACGATTTAGCACGGCAACAACGGCGTACTATTTAATAATAAGAAACTATACGAAACGAATTGGCAGATCAAATTGAAAAAATTCTACTAAATACCTATATTTTCTATAAATATATAGTGGTTTTGCTAAAAATTAACAATCACTTATAGCGCAGTTGTAGACAAAATCGAGAGATAATCAAGTCTGCGTGGAGCTTCTATCCGCCGGGCGTTTGGCCACCGGATAGTTGAGTAGCGTAACGGTAAAAAACTGCGCCGTTCCCCATGTTTATTTAGTGCCCTGTTTGTTCTTTTTTGCTGCTACTGGCGCGAATTCTATGAGAATTTAAACAGATTAGCTCTCAATAAACTCCAGGCCACGCTCGGGCATTTCCACTATGGAGGTAACGTTAATAATCAGCATATTGTACCACTCGCTAAATTCAAACTCGTCGAGAACGCCTGTGACCTCTACCCAGGTGTTGTCCGGGAAGGGATCGAACTCGCCCAGGGCCACATCGAAGCCAATCATGCCGTCGGGCCCGCAGCAGCCGTGCGTATTGCGGATTACAAAGTGGTAGGTGTACTCCTCCCAGTGCATGGAGTAGAACATGCCCTCGTAGCGAATAGTCCTGCCCAGATAGCGCTCACGGTTCATAAAGATCTGGTTTATTTGCGTGAGAAAGAAGCGCTCGCCAATATAGAGAATGTCGCCGTCGTCTAAAGCGGCCAAATCGTCGGGTGTATTCTCGTTATTTGCATAGCTGGGGAGTCCTTGGTCAGCTGCATTAAATGTGGGCGGAGCAACCGGAGCTTCTGTGCCATCGGCAGAGGAACACCCGACAAAAATCATCAGCGCCAAAATAGCGGCAAATAGCCTTTTCATATTTTGCCCCCTTGCCTTAGAAGGTTTACGCCGCTGAGCAGCAGGAACACGACTAGGTTTATTCCGACTACGCTGGCCCCTGTGGGCAGGTCGTACCCGAAGGAGAGCACGATCCCCACAAAAAAGCAGGCTACCGAAATAACCGCAGAGGTAATCACTACCGAGAGAAAGCTCTTGCATACGCGTATTGCGCTCAACGCCGGGAAAATTATCAGGCTGGATATGAGTAGCGCGCCCATCATTCGCATGCCGAGCACTACGGTTACTGCTGTTAAAATGGCCAGCAGAGATTTGTAGACCTGTATTCGCGTGCCGGTGGCCTTGGCGAAGTTCTCATCGTAAGTAACGGCGAACAGCTGCTTATAGAATAACACAAAAAGTACCAACACCACAATACTTAGGCCTACGCTTAGCTGCAAATCGGCCTGGGTCATCGCCAAAATGCTGCCGAACATGGCGCTGCAAACATGCAGGGTCAGCCCTGTTGTCTGGCTGACGATAATTACGCCGACCGCCAGGCTGCTGGCCGAGATAAGCGCAACAGCGCTGTCCCCCTTAATCTTACTGCTCTCGCTGACGCGCAGAAGCAGAAACGCAGCAACCACGACAACCGGCATGGAAATTGCAAGAGCAAGGTGGGAAAGACCAAAGGCGGTGGCCGACACCATGCTGGCAAAGCCAACATTGCCAAGCCCCGTGCCTATCATAGCGTACCGTTTGAGAACCAGGCTGACCCCCAAAAGCGAGGCGCATAGCGAGACCAGCAGCCCCACCACAACTGCCCGAATCATAAAGGTGAAGGAGAACATCTCAAGAAGAAGATCCATTTGGTGCGCCCCCTTCCCCCAAAAACCGCTTGCCGACATCGGTCTGTACGTACTCTGCAGCAGGGCCGAAGAATACCTGCCTGTTTTGCAAATGGAGAATCTGACTGGCGTACTCCACCGCCGAGCGTACATCGTGGGAAATCATGATTATAGTGATGCCGGTCTCCTCGCTTAGAGACTTAATCACCCTGTAGAGCTCTATGGTGGCCAATGGGTCAAGTCCGCTGACCGGTTCGTCCAGGAGGAGCATTTTATGGGTTGCGCAGAGTGCGCGGCTGAGCAGCACCCGCTGCTGCTGGCCACCGGACAGCTCCCGGAAGCTCTTTTGGCGCAGATGGAGCACGCCCAGCCTTTCCATGTTGTCAAGGGCGATCTGCCGATCAAGCCGAGAGTAGAAAGGCAAAATCCCCCGGCTGTTCAGCCGCCCGGAAATAACCACCTCGAAGACGCTGGCAGGGAAATCCTTTTGTGCGGACGTCTGCTGGGGCAGGTAGCCGATCTCGGTGGGCAGAAGGCCATCGCCGGTCTCTATAGTGCCGGACTTGGGTTGCATTAGCCCCAAAAGCCCCTTCATCAGTGTGGTTTTGCCTGAGCCGTTCTCACCCACAATACAAAGGTAGTCGCCAGTTTGGACTTCAAAATTCAGGCCGTCCACGACCGTGCGGCCCTCGTAGGCGAAGGAGGCGTCGCGACAGGTAATCAGCGCCATCAGCTCAGAGCCTCCCTCAGCATTTCGAGGTTGTGGGTCATCAGGTCAAGATAAGTCACCCCGGCCGCGAAGTCTGCGGGGCTCAGGTTGTGTGCGGAGTGTAGTTCCAGCACGCGCGCGCCGGTGGCTTCAGCAATTACGTTTGCTATAAGTCCCTCAGAGAACTCTATGTGAAAGACTACCGGTATATCCTGGGCATTGACCATATCGATAAGGAAGGCTATAGTGGCAGGGCTAGCCTGAGTCTCGGTGGCGCAGCCGGTAAAGGCGGCAAAGTAGCTAAGCCCATAGGCGTCTGTCAGGTAGCGGAAAGGGAACCGGTCGCCGATCACGATTGTGTCGCGCACACCGCCGGCCACGACCTCAGCTAACGACCGGTCAAGGGCCTCGAGCTGTGCGACGTAGGCTGCGGAGTTCTCGCGGAAATATGCAGCGTTTTCCGGGTCGAGAGCGGCCAAAGTCTCGGTCAGCTGCTCTACTATAAGTATAGCGTTGCGCGGAGATGTCCAGACGTGCTTGTCTAAATCGTGGTGATGGTGGCCGTGGCTGTGATTGTGACTATCGTGCTCTTCGTGATGATGCTCGTCGTAGTTGTGCTCATCATGATGATGATTGCCATGCTGGTGGTACCCATGGTCATTGTAATGGTCGTGCTCATGGCTATGCCCATGGTCGTCGTAGGAGTGAGAGTGCCCATGGTGGTGCGCCTCCGTCCCCTCGACTACATCTTGGTCCACAGTCTCTACGAGGTCAACAAGGGCTAAGGTGTGCATGTCGTCCCGCTCCAACGAGGCCAAAACGGGGTAGACCCAAACTTCAGAACCGCCATAGACGTAGATAAACAGGTCGGCACCGTTTAGCGTGACCATATCCCGCGGCGTCGGCTCGAAGGAGTGGCTCTCGGCGCCGGGGGAGATAAGCATGGTCAAGTCCACCCTATCCCCCGCGATTTGGCGGACAAAATCGTACTGAGGGAAGATACTGGTGATCACGACCAGTGGCTGGCCTTCCGCCTCGGCTGTGTCTGTGTTAACGGGCTGGGTCGCGATCTGAGCGCACCCGACTATGAGCAGCAGAGTGATTGCGAGCACGAGTAATTTTTGCATATGTCAGTGAACCTCCAGTTTGTTTGCTAAAACAGTGAGCAGAAAAGCGAACAACGCCAATGCCGCACGGGCTATTGGCGTGTTCTGCCGCTTTTACTATGCAGTTCTTTTACTGCACATCATTTCTTATCAAATAGTCAAATGCGCCCAGGGCTGCTGTCGCGCCGCTTCCCATCGAGATAATTATCTGTTTATAGGCGCTGTCTGTGCAGTCGCCCGCCGCGAAAACTCCGGGTACATTTGTGGCGCCGTGCCTGTCTACAATTACTTCGCCGATTTTTGTGCGCTCGACCGTATCCGCCAGCCACTCGGTGTTTGGCATCAGACCAATCAAGATAAACACGCCCTGCACAGGAACTGTCGTTTGCTCCCCGCTTTGCTGGTCTGTGTAGGTTAGGTTCTCAACCTTGCCCGAACCGGCAATCTCTTTGGTTTGCGCATTAGTTACAATAGCCACATTGCTAAGCGAGCGCAGACGCTTTTGCAGTATGATGTCTGCCTTGAGCTCAGGCAAGAATTCGACAACAGTTACATGGTTGACGATTCCCGCAAGGTCAATGGCGGCCTCAACACCGGAGTTGCCGCCGCCTATTACGGCAACGTTTTTGCCGGCGAACAGCGGGCCGTCGCAGTGCGGACAATAGGCGATGCCCTTGTTCTTAAACTCCTGTTCGCCCGGGACGCCTATGCTCCGCCACCTGGCGCCAGTTGCTATTACGACGGTCTTAGACTTTAAGGTCGCGCCGCTATCTAAACTGAGCTCCAAGAGCTCCTTTTTTTCAAGTTTGGCTGCGCGTTGCGCCGGTATGACGTCAACGGGGTACTCCCTAATATGCTCGGCAACTTCGGCCATAAACTTGGGGCCCTCTGTGTACTTGGTGCCAATGATGTTTTCTATCCCCAGAGTTTCAATGACCTGGCCGCCCATTGTCTCGGCAAGCAGGCCTGTGCGTATGCCTTTTCTAGCGGCGTAAATAGCTGCTGCGCTGCCGGCGGGGCCGCCGCCAACTACGAGCACATCGTAGGGGTCTTTCTCATCCAGCTCGGAGGAGTCGGCAGCCTGCCCCAGCTTTGAGAGTATTTGCTCGACAGTCATCCGCCCGCTGCCAAACTCTTGTCCGTTTAGGTGAACAGCGGGGACGGACATAATTTGCTTTGCCTCCACTTCGTCCTTAAAGCTGCCGCCCTCAACCATTGTGTGGGTTATATTGGGGTTGAGCACAGCCATGATATTGAGCGCCTGCACAACCTCGGGGCAGTTGTGGCAACTCAGGCTGACATACGAGGTGAAGTCGAGCTTCTTATCTATACTCTTAATCTGCGCTATCAGGTTATCTTCGATTTTGGGTTTGCGACCGCTCACTTGTACAAGCGCCATTACTAATGAAGTAAACTCGTGTCCCAGAGGGAGCCCGGCAAAGACGATGCCGCTGGTTTCCTCTTTTTTATCAACGGCAAAGCTTGGGGTTCTCTCTAAGCCTGCCTCTTCGACTGAAATTTTATCGGAAAGCTCTGCGATCTCCCGGACAAAATCCAGCAGCTTTTCGGAAGTTTCATCCGACCCGGCGCTAACTTTTAGCACGACATTGCCTTCGATATAATCCAGGTAAGGAATGAGTTGGGATTTAATTTCTTGATCCAGCGCCATAAAAACGCCTCCTTAGTGTTTAGGATAGCAGTAAAGCGCACCAAAAGGAGCGCTTTACTGACATTAGGTATATTATACTAAATTTTTCCAACCAAGTCCAGGCTTGGCTTAAGGGTTTCGCCGCCTTCTTTCCATTTAGCGGGGCAGACTTCGCCTGGGTTTTTGCGGACATACTGGGCCGCCTTGATTTTGGCTACCAGGGTGCTCGCGTCGCGGCCGATACCGCCGGCGTTCACTTCGGCCATTTGGATAACGCCGTCCGGGTCGATGATGAATGTGCCGCGGTCGGCAAGCCCAGCTTCTTCAATCAGCACATCAAACATGCGCGAGATTTTGTGTGAGGGGTCACCCACCATGGCATACTCGACCTTACCGATAGCCGGAGAGCTGTCGTGCCATGCTTTGTGCGTGAAGTGGGTGTCGGTCGACACAGCGTAGACCTCCACGCCCATAGACTTCAGCGTACTGTATTGGTCTTGTAGGTCCTCAAGCTCTGTAGGACAAACAAAGGTGAAGTCCGCTGGGTAGAAGCAAATAACGCTCCACTTCCCCGCAAAATCTTTTTCCGAAGAAACTGTTGTGAATCCTTTGCCTTTTTGGAAAGCGTCTGCCTCAAAAGCCTCTACTTTTTTACCGATTAATCCCATTTTACACTCTTCCTTTCAAAAGTTTAATATTTATATTTACAAAGCCGCTAGTCGACCTCCAAACATACAGCACAGACCCCATAAGCCGTTATGTCCACTCTATCCACTTGATGGCGCCCAACCTGTTCCAGAGATGAGGCTAGCTCCTGCCTGACTGTCGGCGTCTCAATATCGGCAACATCTCCGCATTGCCGGCAGATAAAGTGTGCGTGAGGTCGGGTTTCTCCGTCAAACCGTTCCTGGCCACCCACAGTAGCAACAGATAGTATGCTGCCATCGTCTTTAAACAAGACAAGGTTTCTGTAGACAGTGCCAAGGCTCAAGTCTGGATAATCTTCTCTTAGCGCTTGAAAGACCCAATCTGCCGTAGGGTGGCAGGTGGTAGAGCGAATTTTCTCTAAGATAGCTTCGCGTTTACGGCTGTAGTTTCTGGTTTTCATATCCTCGCCCTATTCAAATAAATTAATAATAGCTACTGTTATTAATTTTATAATACCAGGCTTGTAAAAAGTTGTCAATACTTGTTGGAAATTTATTTTTTCCATTGCTTGTGTGGCACTGTATAGTATATAATGTCCACGGAGGGTCGCGTACATTATGCGATCTTATGGCACCTGGCAAAGATTCAAACTATACCAAGCACAAATTATCCGGAAGGGGACGTTGCAAAATGAGAAGACACCGCAAGCTACTAATTTTTTTACTTACCGCAATTTTGATTATAGGGGCTGTTCCGGCTGCGCTGGCCTCTTCTTCTGACGAGCGTTGGGTTACAGTGGAAGCTGACCGAAACATTTCGATATCGTTTGTTTTCCGCGGCGATCGAGACGATGGCAGGCAAGAGCCCAGTGTGCGCATTGTGCGAATAACCGACCATACGCTGTTTCGCGCTCACAGAGATCTGGTCGAGGTTTTCGACATTATTGTAGACTCCGGTACCGGTACGCGCGGTGCTACTGTTTCTATAAGCCGTGACCGCAGGATGTATGTATACAACGCACAGCGCCGGCTTGTGGGCACTACCGATGACGTGCATGAATTTTCTTCCCGGTTCTTCCTTTCCACCAATCCGCTTGACGGATTTGGCGCCGCGGTCTCTGGGCAAACAACACTTACTCCTCCCCCGCCTGCGGCAACAGCGGCTGTGATACCGGCGAACATAAATCCGGCAAACGCGCCGGGAATGGTTGAGCAGGCTGTAAGGTCGGCTGCCCCGAATACTATCCCGTCTATAACACTGAATAACCCCGGCAATGTAGACCTCGCGTTTATGCAGGCGGCTGTCACCGCGGCGCAGGGTCAACGCATCGCTATAAACGCCGACTCGTTCACCAGCCCATCGGACGGCGTGGATGTGCGCATAAGGTTTGACCCGGCCCTTGCCACGACCAGCTTGGATCTTTCGGGTTCTACAACTTCGTCCCGCGCAACCGCCACGAGAAACCTGTTTCATCAATATTTTAACCGCACTGTGTCGGTTGTGAGTCTGGGGCAGCAGGGCAACTTTGGCATGGAAGTTCGCATAGCTGCAAGGGTTGATTTGCCTGCCGGCTTTAACTTGCAAGACCTGCACTTCTACTCTTTTGACCGGGGCAGCAACACTGTTCAAAGGTTTGTTCCCAACTCGGTGTCGGTGGATACGAACAGGTATCTGCACTTCGCAACATCAGTTGCCGGGGACATTATCATCGCGACCGGCGCACTTGCACCACGGTAACGCTTGATACCAACATATCCGAATGGGCCCCGGTGTGGGGCCCATTTTGCGCCTGTCTAATAAAGCTGCTGCTATTTGAGAATACTACCAAAGTAAAAATTTATCCGAGGAGTGTGACTTAAAATATGACCCGTGATCAGCTAATAGAGCAAGTAAAAGAAGAGTATGCAAATATCCGCTTTAGTAAGGAGCAGCAGCACTTTCACAACACCACCTCTGGAATTACGCCGGAAGCCTATTACGGCACACTGATGAATGCGGTAATTGCCGAGATTGCCAATGGGAAGTTTGACAACTGCCGCTCCGGTAAAGAAGTCGTTGGCAAGGTGATGGCTGACAAGTCTCTGCTCTCGCAGTGGTGATTATGCTGGCAGAATACAGCCTGCACATAAATTAAAAAAATTCAAATTAAATCAACTAAATTTTGTTATTTTAAATGACTTATTTAAACACGATAATCGTAAAGAATCCGAAACAATTGATCGATAAAAAAGACAAATCTCCATAGTATAATCGATGCTGTTGAGAGCTTGAAGTATTAAGAAAGGAGCGGGATGTTTAACAATCAAAAAGTATAGGCACACTTAATAAAGATTGACATAAGAACCAATAATTCTATATTGACATAACGCAGGGAAAATGACATACTGGGCCCTGCGTTTTTTGCCGAAAAAATTGTTTTTAGCTTAAATCGAGAGAGGTGTACATATGGAATGTTTACATAAAAAACTTCAAAGCAAAAAAGCGAAACTAGCGGTAATCGGTTTGGGTTATGTAGGGATGCCATTGGCTGTAGCTTTTTCGAAAAAAGTTGAGACAATAGGCTTTGATGTAAACGAAGAAAAAATACATACATACCGGCAGGGCTTAGACCCCACTAAAGAGGTCGGCGACGCGGAAATTCGGAATTGTGCGGTTGATTTTACCTTTGACGAGACAAAGCTAAAAGAAGCGAAATTTCACATTGTTTCTGTGCCGACGCCGATTTCCAGCGACAACAAACCGGACCTTGAATATGTAATCTCGGCGAGCAAGCTGATTGGACGCAACCTTGTCAAAGGTTCGATCGTTGTGTACGAATCCACCGTTTACCCTGGGGCCACAGAAGATGTCTGCATACCATTGTTAGAAAAAGAGTCCGGTCTTAAGTGCGGCTCCGACTTTAAGGTCGGCTACTCTCCCGAGCGAATCAATCCCGGAGACCGCAAACATCGCTTGGAAACGATCATAAAAATTGTATCTGGAATGGACGCAGAAAGCTTAGAGGAAATCGCAAAAGTTTACGAGCTAATCATCGATGCCGGCGTATATAAGGTGAGCTCAATTAAGGTTGCTGAGGCTGCCAAGGTGGTCGAGAATTCTCAGCGAGACGTCAACATTGCATTTATGAATGAGCTCGCGATGGTGTTCGACAAGATGGGTATCGACACTCAAGAGGTAGTGGGCGCCATGAACACAAAATGGAACGCGCTGGGTTTTCACCCGGGACTGGTTGGCGGCCACTGCATCGGCGTAGACCCGCACTACTTTACCTACGAGGCGGAGCGGTTGGGTTACCACAGTGAGCTGATTCTCTCCGGCAGAAGAATCAATGAAAGAATAAGCTCCTTTGTGGGGGAGGCCACGATTAAGCAGCTAGTTCTGGCAAACAAAGCGGTCAAACAGTCAAAGGTCGCGATTTTGGGCCTAACCTTCAAAGAAAACTGTCCGGATATTCGAAACTCAAAAGTAACGGATCTCATCGACCACTTGCGCACATATGGAATAGATCCTGTTGTAGTTGACCCTGAAGCCTCTTCGGAAGACGCGAAACGAGAGCTTGGAATAGACTTAGTAGCTTTAGAAGATTTGCGTGATATGGATTGTGTGATATTTGCGGTAGCGCACGACTCGTTCAAAGAGATAGATACTGCTAAGCTGGAAACACTATTTGGAAACTTGCCAAACAACGAGAAGGTAATTGTAGACGTAAAAGGCATGCTAAACAAGTCTGAAATTGAAAATCAAGGTTATCGTTACTGGAGACTATAATAGAAACAAATAGGAGGTTCTTGAATGACTTTAAGTGCTGCGAGAAAAGAAAAGTTGTACGAGAACTACCGCAAAAATACCAGCACAATAAATAAAAACGAAGTCAAAAAACTAAACCGCCTCTTTACTCCAGTTGGCAAAATTGCCTTGATTCTATTCATCGTAATATGTTTTTTGGCGATATGGCGGTTTACACAAAGAACGGAGCAGTGGTACTTTTTAGGCGGAATGATGCTTGCGTATCTGGTGGTCAAACAATTTTTCGCATTGCTTTATCGACCTTGCAAAAGAGAGCTTACCAAAGAGTATAAGGTAACAGCGATTATCACCTGCTTCAATGAAAACCCCACATCTGTGGTGTCGATATTCGAGAACATTCTAGCGCTTGACTATCCCGTGCAAGAGATATTGTTTTTGGATGACGGCAGCGCAGACACTCTAGCTTTTGAGGTCGCGAAATCATTTGCCGAAGACCACCAAAGCAACCCAGGCGCTCCTAAATTTCAGATTATACGCTTTGAGGAAAACCGCGGCAAGCGTGAGGTGTTGATTGACGGATTTAAGATAGCGAGTGGCGACCACGTCTTTTTGCTGGACTCGGACAGCGAGATACTACCAAATGCGCTGACAGAGCTCTTGCGGCCGTTCGAATACGGCAAAACAACTTCCTGCGTAGGGAATATCGGCATACTCAACAAGAACAAAAACTTCCTTACCAAGCTGCAGTCTATCTCGTACTTCGGTGCCTTTCAATTGGGTAGGGCGGCACAGTCGGTAACCGGCAACGTAGCGATTTGCAGTGGGGCATTTAGCATACATAAGAAAGACTTTATCCTGCAAAACTTGGACAAGTTTAAGCGAACCTCTTTGTTTGGTATACATGTTTCCTCCGGTGATGACCGCGAGCTTACAGCCCTCTCTAAAATAGCCGGTGGGAAAACCCGCTACCAGAGTACCGCATATTGCGAAACAGAAGCACCGGAAAATTGGCGGAAATTTCAATCGCAACGCAGAAGATGGCAACGGTCCGCGTATATTGGTAGCTTGGCGTCTATAAAGGAGGCGCTCCCTAAAAAAAGCATAGGGTTCGTATTTTGGGCGTTTGCAGAGGCGTACTTTTGGCTGATTGCCCTGATCATCTTTGCACTGTCAGCAATGATGAATGGCTTTAACATGGACATCGTAGATGTTGTTATATATTTCGCTATCATAACGTATAAGCAAAACGGCTTCTACCTTTTGTATAACCCTGTACGCTTTTTGTTTGCGCCGTTTTATTTTTTTGTCTACGGTTTTTCACTGGCATACACGCGTATTCACGCGGCGCTCACCATCACCGATGATGGCTGGGGCACAAGGGGCGGGGTTAAACGCCAGAAAGAGCAAGCGGTTCCAGCAGGCGAGCAAGTGCAACAGGGGCTTGTCCCGGCGTGTGCAGCCAGGAGTGGCGATAGTGCTAGCAATCTACTCAACGATATTGACGCGGCCTAAAACAATAAACCGGACGTCTTAGCCAGCGTCCGAATTGTTTTGTATGTGGGCCTAAAATGCGCGGGCCAAATAAGGGCTGGCCACTTATTTGTAGGGACTATGTATTGACAACGATGGGGCAGACTGATACTATTTAATCTATAATTCAGTGTTCAATGTTCAAGAGGTCGCTTATACTCGTTCCACATTATTAAAAGCAGTACAGAACAACTGTTTTTAAGCGTTCGGACAAGCTGCGGTGGCGTCGTATAAATGCTGCGGAAGCACCGTGAATACGCCTTAGCGGCTAACCCTGCATGTGTTGTGGGCTCGCCGCCACACAATCGTAGAGCGTGTAAACATGAAGAGCAAAGAACACTTTTCATGTGGAATGGATATATCCTGAATTTTCCCGCCGTGACGCGGAAAGCTTTTGACTCAGCTCCGAATGAAAATGGAAAGGGGATTTATAGGCAATGCAATACAAGAGCCCACTATACGAGATGAGCCAGACGACACCAACCCAATTTTGGAACGACAACTGCTCCCTAACTGACCTTGCATTTTCCATTGAACACGGCGCGGTGGGGGCGACCACAAACCCGGTAATAGTCGGCCAAGTGCTGGAAGCAGACATGGAAAAATACACCCCCACAATCAAACAAATGCTGGCCGCAAACCCTGATGCCACTGAAGACGACATAGGCTGGATGCTAAATGAGAAAATGGCCGTCGACGGCGCCAAGCTGCTCTACCCTGCCTTCCAGAAAAGCGGCGGCAAGTGCGGGTACATTTCTATCCAGACCAACACTAAATACTACCGCGACACCGACAAAATGGTTGAGCAGGCCGTACGGTTCTCTAAACTGGCCGAGAACATGATGGTCAAAATGCCGATGACCGCCCAAGGCGTCGCTGCGGTTGAAGAGTGCACTTACCACGGGGTAAACATAAACGCCACTGTGAGCTTTACCGTGCCTCAGTCGATTGCCGTTGCCGAAGCTGTGGCTCGTGGTATGGAGCGCCGGGCCGCCGAGGGTAAAGACAATTCCAATCTGCACCCGGTATGCACCATAATGGTCGGTCGGGTAGAAGACTGGCTGAAAGAAGTTGCCGAGGCAAAAAATATCATCGTGGACCCGAACGCCCTGGTCATGTCGGGTGTCGCGGTGTTCAAGAATGCGTACAAAATCTACAAGGAGCGTGGCTACCACACCAAGCTGCTTGCGGCGGCGTATCGCCACCATCACCACTGGTCTGAGTTTATTGGCGGCGATGTTTCGATGACCATACCGCCTGTGTGGGTTCGTAGGTTTGCCGCCAGCGATATCGCGGTTGAAAATCGCATGGACACGCCGGTCGACCCCAAGCTCATTGCCCAGCTGCAAAAGCACTTCCCCGACTTTAACAGAGCGTATGAGCCGGATGGCATGAGGCCTGAGGAGTTTGAGTTCTACGGCGCCACCAACAGGACGCTAAACCAATTCCTGGGTGGATACGACAAGATGATTAGCCTGGTGCGCAGGGCTATGCTTAATCCATAATTGGTACGCTAAGTTCTCAGCGAGCCGCAGGGTCAAATAGCGCGCTCAGTTTTTTGGGCGCGCTGTTTGTTTTGCGCTCTCAGCTATATGTTACATTAGACTGTCTGAAACCTCAAAAGCCCAAATAACACCAGCGCGCCGAAGATTGACATGCGAATTTTAATAGTGTACAATCATAGTGTATAGAAATCAGGCATCATGTACCACCCAGCCTGACGGTTTCAAGCCATCGTGGAGGTCCAGTACACGCCGCCCTGTGTGATGCCGAAAAATCACCTGGCGGCTATAAACGATAGATGGCTGTTAATTCCTTGACAATCAATGACATATTATGATGTTTATGCACTGTAGACTGTGGAGAGGAGGAAGGGCCTTGGATTTGCAAAAGAGCGACCAATACAAAGGTAAAGTCGCGGATGACTTCCAAATTGAGCATAACGTTTCTACCATAGACGAAAAAAGCACACTACATATTCACGAGATGTTTGAAATTGTGTTTGTTCTATCTGACGGTATGCGGTGCACTATTGGCGAAAATACCCACATCCTTGCCAAAAACACCATGCTGCTTTTTAACAATATGGACTTGCACAACCTGTCGCTGGCGCCCGACACAAAACTGTGCGACTACTATGTTATATACTTTGACCCCGGTCTTGTAAGAAATTTGCTATCGGAATCCACAAATATTTTAGAGTGCTTTTACTACAGGCCGTTTAACGACCCCAATATTCTGGTTTTTGAACAAGACGAAGTATTCGGGGTTTTGGATGTATTCAATAAACTGAACTACTGCTACCACAACCTCCACGAGGACGGCGTCTACGGCCGCGAGCTGAGGATGAAGTTCCTTTTGGGTAGCCTGCTCATTAAAATAAACCTGGCATACCGGCTCACACACGGAATAAGTGTCAACACAGACACCGGGAGCTACAAGCGCATATACAACATCATGAACTACATCCAGCAAAACTACGCGGAAGATATTACTCTCGACTCCCTGGCAACCATGTTCCACATTGGTAAATTTTACATGTGTTTCCTATTCAAGGGCGTCACAGGTGTGTCTCCATCCCAATATCTGGCCAATTGCCGCTTGATGAAAGCTAAAGAGATGCTCATAAACAACTACTCTGTCGACGATGTCTGTGGGCGTGTCGGATACAAAAATTTATCTCACTTCAGCCGATCGTTTAAGCAGCATGTCGGCACAAGTCCAAAGCAATATCAAATGGCTTTTAGGGCGTAAGCGCCTGCTCCTAAACCCAAAGTGTGCCTAGGCTAAAGATGCCTGAAAGCGCGTGTCCAGGCAAAAAAAGACATCATGAGCTACTCCGTGGTTTTTACTGCAGAGTAGCTTTTGTTCCCAAATTTTGATATAGCCACGATACCGCTCGCAATTCAAAAACACAAGAAATGCAAACTTTTTATCTATAAAGAAAAAAAAACGCACATGGGAATGTGTTAAATTTAGAGTAGTCGAGTAGGCTTACTGAGCGGTGCTTATCATAAAAAGATTTACTTGCCGCAGTGCGTATTTCAAGCATTTAACTCAGTTGTCGAAAGATTCCAAATACAAACATATCTCAACTTAACAGGAAGGAAGCAGAGCAGATATGAGTATATATCCGATTGGTGAATGTCTGCCCAGAAAGGACGGCAGAGCTAAGGTTACAGGCAAGTCCAAATTTGGTGCAGACTGGAATGTTACGGGGCAGCTCTATGCCGCCGTACTGCACAGCCCCCACGGCCATGCTAAAATACTTAGCGTAGATGTGTCGGAGGCAAAGAAATTGCCCGGAGTTCGCGCGGTGCTTTGCGGTGCCTGCTGCGAGGTGCTATATGGGCATATGCTGGTGGACCAGCCCATATTCGCGGTCAACAAAGTGCGCTACTACGGTGAGCCGGTAGCTGCGGTAGCAGCTGATGACTTGCGCACCGCAAAAGAAGCCGTAAGGCTTATTAAGGTCGAATATGAGCCGCTTCCGCTGGTGGACTCAATTGACGATGCGCTAAGCAAAAAAGCAATGGTGCACGATGATTTAATGGCCTACCAAGCACTTGGTGGGGTATCCCCTGTTGCGGGTACCAACATCGTAGATACATACACACTCAAGCACGGCGACATCGACGAAGGATTTAAGCAGGCTGACGTCGTGGTGGAAAATGAGTTCTACTGTGCTATGGGCCAGCACACTCCGCTAGAAACCCACGTCGCTATCGCCGATGCGGACGAGCACGGCTGCCACGTGTACACCCCCGCCCAGTCGCCGTTTATGATTCGCGGCGTCCTGGCAAAGGCCTTTGGGTATCGGGTCGACCGTGTGCGCGTTACCTGCACCGAAATCGGTGGTGGTTTTGGCTGCAAAGTTGAGGCGCGTCTGGAGCCAATTGCAATTGCCCTTTCCCGTGCGGCCCGCAAGCCGGTCAAAATCGAGAACGACCGCGGCGAGGAATTTGAATCGGCGCTCTGCCGTGGCCCGGTTAGGTTCCGCATGAAAACCGGCGCGACCAAAGATGGCAAACTTGTCGCTCAGCACATGCTAATTCATTGGGATACCGGCGCTTACACAACATTTGGCCCGCGGATAAACTTCAACGCTGGCTTTGGCGCAAATGGCCCGTACCACATACCAAACGCCTTTGTCGACAGCTATGTCGTAATGACGAACAAAACCCTAGCCACAGCCTACCGCGGGTTTGGCATAACCGAAGTCGCGTGCGCCCACGAAACACAGATGGAAGCCCTGGCCGAAAAGCTCGGCATGGATTCCCTGGAGTTTAGGCTGAAAAACGTGCTGCGCGACGGCATGGAGAGCGTAACAGGGGAAATCGTGACCAGCATGGGAGGTGCAGAGTGCCTCGAAAAGGCTGCGGAAGGCATAGGTTGGAAAGACAAACCGCGCCGCTGGGTCACCGAAGATGGCAAGCTCAGAGGCAAAGGCCTTGCGTGCTATATGAAACTTACCGGCACACCCTCCACTACCTCGGCAATGCTGCGGGTGAACGATGATGGCACTGTGACATTGCTTGAGGGCTCCCGTGAATTGGGCCAAGGCGTTGAGACTGCGCTGCCGCAAATCGCGGCCTCGGTGTTGGGCATGAACCCAGAGCGGATTCTCATGTCGCCGGTGGACACCGCCTTTACACCATACGACAAAACGACCACCGCAAGTCGCTCAACATTCCACGGCGGAAACGCGGTTATGTTGGCTGCCAAAGAGATTATCGAGAAGCTCAAGCCGCTGGTTGCGAAGAAGTGGAAGGTCGACCTGGCCAGTATCGTATTTAAGGATGGCGTGTTTACCTCCAAGAACAACAATACGCTAACACTGCACATGGACGATATCGGCAAAAGCGGCATAATGAAGGAAGAACCGCCGGTTCTCGCCACGGGCACCTACGGCACCAAGGCTCTCTGGGACGCGCCGGATAAATATCACCAGTCCAAGCGTCCAGCAGCCTTCTGGATGATTGGCGCCCAGGCTGCGGAAGTTGAAATTGACCCGAAGACCGGTACCACCAAGATAATTCGCATGGGTGCCGCCCACGATGTGGGCAAGGCAATCAACCCGGATAGCTGCCGTCAGCAAATCGAGGGCTCCCTCGTAATGGGCGTAGGCAACGCGATTATGGAAGAGATGATCTACCAGGACGGCGTGCTTGTAAACGGGAACTTGGTCGACTACAAGATACCCACATCCATGGACGCGGACTTTGAAATGAACATCGCGCTTGTAGAAAAACCCGATCCCGAAGGGCCGCATGGAGTTAAAGGTATCGGTGAGCCCGGGCTTGCGCCCACCGCGCCATCTATCATAAACGCCATAAGCGCCGCATGCGAGCACAGATTTACAACAATGCCCGTAAAACCCGAAGATGTTCTGTTTAGGGGGGAATAAGTTATGCTGCCAGCATTTGAACTTTTAACGCCAACGACAATCGCCGAAGCTTGCAAAATGAAGCTTGAAACTAAAGGTAAGCTTCTTGCGGGCGGCACGGATATCCTTGTAGGGATGCACGGCGGTAAAGAGCGTTACGAGACGCTGATCGACCTCAAAGGTATTGAGGAACTTAAAGGTTTTGACACAAAGGACGGCCTGGATTTCGGCGCGCTGACCCCGCACCGCGAGTTCGAGCAAAGCGCACTGATTAAGGAGCGGTACACCGCTCTGTACGAGGGATGCTCTCAAGTTGGGTCGTCACAGATACGCATAAGGGGAACAGTCGGCGGGAACATCTGTAACGCCGCGCCCTCGGCGGATAGCATTGGGCCGCTGCTCGTGTTCGGTGCGACCTGCGTTATAGCGGGCGCAGATGGCCGGCGCGAGGTGCCGCTGAGCGAGTTCTTCACCGGACCTAAGAAGACGGTTCTGGGTGAAAGCGAGCTCCTTGAGCGAGTATTGGTTCCAAGTCCCGTGAATGGTTCGGGCAGCGCCTACACAAAATACACAAGGCGCAGAGCCATGGATTTGGCGCTGCTGGGTGTGTCCTGCTACGTCGTGCTCGACGCAAAAGGGAAAATAGAAGTAGCGCGCATTGCCCTTACAACAGCCGCACCAACACCTATACGCGCGACAAACGCGGAAGAGTTTTTGGTAGGCAAAACGCTGGATGACGCTGTGCTTGGCGAGATTTCTGAGCTTGTCGCAAAGCAGGCCAAGCCGCGCTCTAGCTGGCGCTCTTCGGCGGAGTTTAGAATCGAGCTCGTCAAAGAGCTTACCGTAAGAACGCTGAGACTAGCGGAAGAGCGCGCAAAGGGGGAAGCGTAATGACTCACAAAACTATAAAGGCTACCGTAAACGGCGAAGTATACGAGCGGACGATTCCTGTTTGCATGACGCTTGCGGAATTTTTGCGGGAAGAGCTTGGGCTGACTGGCACAAAGATTGGCTGCAACGAAGGTGAGTGCGGTGCATGCACGGTAATCATTTCTGGCAAGCCGATGAATTCGTGCCTTGTGCTGGCAGTAGAAGCCGACGGCGCGGAAGTGCTGACTATAGAAGGCGTCTCCCAGGGTGAAAAGCTGCACCCGCTGCAGCAGGCCTTCTTGGACGCAGGCGCTATACAGTGTGGGTTCTGTACGCCCGGCATGGTTCTCACCGCCAAGGCGTTGATTGAAGAAAACCCAAACCCAACCGAGGCTGAAGTCCGCAAGGGCATAGAGGGCAACATTTGCCGGTGCACCGGCTACAACCGCATAATCGACGCGATCATGAACGAGGCCGAGAGGGTTCGCGGTGACAAGTAGTAAATAGCGCAGGAAACGCGAAAGACAGCAAAATTGTACGCAGGAAAGGGATGGTCATTAAGATGAAAGCAGATAACCCGATTAAGGATTTTGTGCTTGACCCAAGCAAAGCCGTATTTGTAGGTACCGACCTTCAGCGACCGGAGTGTATCCTCGCTGAGCCCAACGGCGACTTGTGGGTTGCTGACGCAAGAGGCGGTGTAGCTCACATAAAGCCGGATGGCAGCCAGAAGATTATCACCCAAAAGTATGCCGACAAAATAGACCACGCCTCCGGCGAAGTCATGCGCTACTTTGAAGGCACGCTTCCAAACGGCCTGGCATTCGCGAGCAACGGCGACATCCTCATCTCCAACTTCGGCACCGACTGCCTAGAGCGGATGAAGCGCACCGGCGAGACCGAGATCCTGTTCGACACTGTCAACGGCAAGGAGATCGGCAAGGTGAACTTTGTCCTGCGTGACTCTAAAGACCGGCTTTGGATAACCATCACCACTATGCGTAAAAACTGGCTAGACGCACTCGACCCCAACTTGGCCGATGGCTACATTGCCAGATACGATGACCGCGGCATACACATCGTAGCCGATGGACTTATGTTCACCAACGAAGTGCGCTTCGATAAAAACGAAGAGTACCTCTATGTGGTACAAACCACCGGCGGCAACGTGCTCCGCTTCCGTTGCGATGCAAACGGTGACCTGCATGACCGTGAGATCTACGGCCCGACCCATATGGGCAAAGGCGCATATCCGGACGGCATTGCTTTTGACACCTACGGCAACCTTTGGGGTACCTCCGTTTACTCTGACATGGTGTGGGTGATTACGCCGGACGGCGAATTCAAAGTTCTGCTCGATGAAGGCGACCCCGTAAAAGTCAAAGCCCTGGACGACGCGTTCAGAGAGAACCGCGTAACTTACGACCTGCTATTTGAAACCGGTCGTGGCATCGCTCCCTGGATGGCCAGCGTCACCTTTGGTGGAAAAGACCTCAAGAAGCTCTACCTCGGTTCGTTGCGCGCTACAAACATTCCTTGCTGGGATGTGCCTGTAGCTGGGCTGCCAATGGTGCATTGGAAATAAAAACAGGTTCCAACATTATTCACATCCATAATAACCGAAAGGAAGATATATGATGAATCAGTACTCAGAACAAATCAGCAGCAACAAGGCCGCAATACGTTTCGACGTGTTCAGCAAAGAAAAGCGCGACGTGCTCGTGCAAGACTCCTCTTTCCTCAATTACCGCCTGGCAGCGGTAGAGATTAGCAAAAACCCCACCAAGCAAAAAGCCGACATCGTCTGGAATGTAGACACCGCCAAAAAGGCTATTTCTTACAACAACGGTGTTCTGACCCTAGACGGCAAGTGGGAAGAGGGCGAGCTCAACAAAATTATGGTTACAATGCTGGCGAATGAAATGGACCAAGTTGGCCTGCATCCGTTCCATTCCTCCGCAGTACAATATAAGGGCAAGCTGATCCTTATCGTTGGCGGCGAGAACAACCACGGTAAATCGATGAGCCAGCTCGAAGCTTGCCGCCGCGGTGGTAAGATATTCTCGACCGAGACTACTGTCACTGACGAAGACGGCATGGCTCTTTACGGCTCGACCAATATTTGGATGGCCAAGAAGCGCGCCAAAGGCACCGAGCGTTCCGATTTGCCGGATACCGATGAGGGTGTTCTGAAGTTCTGGGATAAGCAACCCGAGATGTCGTTTGTGGGCGGCCCGCTCAAGATTGACTTTGCGTTCCTGCCGGGCATTGACGGCCACTTTGACACCCAAGTTGTACCGATGGGTCAATACGAGCGCGCTTACCAATCCTACCACTCGCTGATGAACTTCTTTGGTCTGAACCAACTTCTCAGCGGTGAAGACGGACTTGTAATGCCTATAGTTGACACACCTGAGCGTCGTGAAGCGCGTGGCAAGTTCTGCGCCGACTTTGTACGCGACATCCCCCACTTCTACATGATGCGTGCAAAGTCTCCCCAGCTGATCTTCGACGAGATCGACAAAATGCTGTAAGCATCCCTGCAAACACTCAGCTGCTTAGAGAGGAAATGTAAATGAAAGACATGATGAACGCTCTACAGCTAAACGCTCCAAATGAGCTGGTTTATACACAGGTACCCGTGCCGACACCCGGCGCGAACGAAGTCCTGTGCAAGGTAGAGTCTATATCTATCTGCGGAACAGACGCCCATATTATAGCTGGTGCCTTCCCCGGCTTTTGGCCTCCGAAGTTTCCACTGGTACTTGGCCACGAGTGGGCAGGTCAGGTGGTAGCGCTGGGAGAAAAAACAGCCAAATTCGGCTGGACTGTCGGTGACCGGGTTGCCGGTATTGCCAACAACCCTTGCGGACACTGCAAAAACTGCCTGGCGGGGCGTTTTACCATCTGCCTCAACTACGGCAAGGAGGGCATCCACAAAATGTACGGGCACACCTACCAAGGTGCATATGCCGAGTACATCGCTGTGGACGTAAACAGCATCTCTAAAATTCCCGATGACTTCGACTACAACCTCGCAGCCTGCATGGATCCTTTAAGCATCGCGCTGCACATGGTTATGCGAAGCGGCATCCAGCCCGGCGACACCGTATTTATCGGTGGTTCCGGTGCGCAGGGACTTATGTCCATCATCTGCTGCAAGAGCATGGGCGCAGGGAAGATCATCATAAGCGGTACCGGCCACAGGCTCAAAGCAGCCGAAGAACTCGGCGCAATCACCCTTGATTACAAAACGGACAAGATCACCGAGCGTGTGATGGAAATGACCGGCGGCCTTGGCGTAAAGCGCGTTATCGAGTGTACCGGTACTGCAAAAGGTGTGCGCGATGCCTGCGACCTAGTCGCTAGAGGCGGCTGCATATCCACCGTCAGCCTGCCGGGCGAAGAAGTCGCTCTGCCAATCCGCAAGTTTGTATTGGATGAGATTGATTTCCACGGCTGCCGCGCAAACCCCAACACACTCGAAAAGGCGATCGCGATCTCCAACCATTACAGGGAAGAGCTCCAGAGGATAATCACTCACGAGTTCGCGATGTCCGATTACAAGAACGCCTTTGAGACATTCACCAAGCGCCTTGACAATTCGCTCAAGGTAGTTGTAAAACCGGCCCTGTAGGGGCAGCTTGGATCCAGGTTATTTAAACTATCCGGAAGTGGTTGCTTCTCGAAAACAAGGAGGGAAAGGTCTAATGGCAAAGAAAGCAGTAGTATGTTTAGTTGGTACATTGGACACAAAGGGCGAGGAGTATGCGTTTGTAAAAGAGCGCCTTATTGACGCCGGCGTAGATGTGCTCATGATTGACACCGGGGTTCTGGCCGAGCCTCACTTTGCGCCGGATATCGGCGCGGCCGCAGTCGCCAAAGAAGCAGGCGTCACCCTGGCGGATTTCCGCCAAAACGTTGAGGGAAGCACCCGCGTTAACGCCAACAAAGCTATGGGAAGCGGCGTGACCGTTATACTCAAAAAGCTTATCGCTGAAGGCAAAATTGACGCAGTGCTTGGCATGGGCGGCACCGGCGGAACAGACCTTATCAGCGGGGCGTACCGTCAATTGCCTCTCGGGTTCCCCAAGGTGCTCGTATCCACAATGGCGTCGAACAACACAAAGCCTTATGTCGGCTGTTCTGATATGGCAATGTTCAACGCGGTAACCGATATTGCTGGGCTTAACAGCGTTTCTAGGGTAATTCTCTCCAACGCGGCACACGCGGCTGCAGGCATGGCTAAAGATTACGAGACCACCAAAAAATATCTGGCCAGCGCAAACCCGCTGATAGCGATTACCATGTTCGGCGTTACCACTCCCGGCGTTATGGCTGCCCGCGCGATTCTGGAAAGCAGCGGCTACGATGTGGTAATCTTCCATGCGGTTGGCCAAGGTGCTGCCATGGAAGAACTGATTGACGCCGGCGTAATCAATGGTCTGATTGACATGACCCTGCCCGAGCTGCTTAACTGCAAGAACGGCGGTATTTTCAGTGCAGGCACCGACCGCATGAACGCCGCTATCCGCGCAAAGGTTCCCCAGGTAATCTCGCTGGGAGCCATCGAGTGCTTTAACTTCGGCGCACCCCCTACTATCCCTGCCGAGTACAATACACCCGAGCGCAAGGTAATACTGCATAACCCCAACATAACCTCCCTGCTGGCAACACCCGACGAGCTTGTATGGCTTGGCGAGTATGTAGCGGACAAGGCAAACCAAGCTGTCAAGAACACTCCGGTCGCGGTTATGATTCCTCTCAAGGGTCTGGATAAGTACATGGCGGAGGGTGGCCCCTGGCATGGAGCCGAGTACCTCGAGCCTCTCTTCCAGACGCTTCGCGGTAAGCTTGACAGCGCTGTTGAGCGCATTGAGATGAACAACTTCATCAACGACGAAGAGTTCGGCCAAGCGGTTGCGAACAAGTTCATCCAAGTCTGGAAAGCCAGCGGCAAGTAAAGCTCGCGCTATCGCAGCTCCAAGAGCCTGTTTCTATAGCTCGAAACGCCCCGCAACGAGGGTTTTCTGCGGACATGTGTCAATTTATTTTGAAACACGCAAAAAATGTCATTGTTTGTCGAAAGCCTCTCGCCGTGTTGGCACTTCTCGCTTATTAAGGCGGGCTCTAGTTAATTGGCGCACCCTTTCAAAGCTTTATACCAAACATCAAAGAAGGAGAGATTGTTATGCAAAGGAAAAATCTGAAAGCGCTGCTGATGATCATTATTTCAGTTGCGTTGGTTCTGGCGGCATGTACTCCAGCCGCTACACCGCCCGTAGCACCGCCCGCAGCAGGTGACGCACCGGCAGGTGACGCGCCCGCAGGTGATGCACCCGCAGCAACTGGCGAGCCCATCCTGTTCGGTCACCTTGCTTACCACACAGGTGGTTTCGGCTTCCACGGCCCTCAGTTTGACGCCTCGGTTAACCTCGCGATCCGCGAAGCAAACCAAGACCCGCCTCTGGGCCGCCCGATATCTCCGGCATGGCACGTTGACGTTGGCACACTTGGCGAAGGCGATGCTGCTCGCCAGCTGGTTGACGCACACGGCGTACACATCCTGTACAACACTGCAGGTCAGTATATCACTTACCGCCAGTGGATACTGCAGCACGTAGCGGATAACGACGGTCCTCTGATGCCCTCGATTCACGGCGGCGCGGTACCGGATAAGTACGGTGGCACTCCGCTGGAGCCCCTGATGCGCGGTGAGCCCCAAACTTCCGAGATGGCAATGGCCATGCTGCTGGACTTCTATGACATGGGCGGCCGCTCGGTAGTTATCGTAGCTTCTGACAGAGAAGAAATGATGCAGCAGCGCGCATATACAATAGAAGCTGCTGAGCTTCTGGGTATTGAAGTGCTCGACGTTATCGTCATCCAACCCGGCGAAACTTCTTACAGAGCCGAGGCTTCCCGCGTTGTAATGCATGATCCGGATGGCGTTATTCAGTTTAGCCACGCAGGCTGCTCCGGTATATTCCTGTCCAACGCAACCGAGCTGGGCGCTTCCGACATGCTGTGGTACGTTGAGACCAACTCGGCATTCCAACCGTTTGTCGATGCTGCGACCATCGACGCTATCAACGCGCAGAGAACTGTAAGATGGCCGACCATCGCTGTTCAAGACAACCCGGCATGGCACCACTTCAGCGCGCTGTGGTACGACTTCTGGGATCCCAGACCCGACGAGCCCGCACACAACTACTACGTCACCAGCTCTTGGGATATCCTGATGCTGACATTCCTGGCGATCGAAAAAGCCGGCTCCCTCTACGCTTCTGATTGGGTACCTGCAATGTACGCCATAGCGGCACCCGGCGGCGAAATTGTTCACACTTACCTGGATGGTATTGCTGCACTTCGAGCAGGCAGAGAGATTCAATACGTTGGTGTTGTTGGCACCCTTGACTTCTCGTCGACCGGCACCATCAACATGGACTGGGTTGTCGGAAGCTGGAATCCCGATGGCACACCCAACTACGACGGCAACGTCATCACAAGGCAAAGGCAGAACGAGATCATCTCCCAGCTCACCACCGAGTGGTCTTGGGACTAAGATTTCTAGCTTAGTATTTTTTACGGCGAGGTGAGTCGCGCCGGACAGTTTAGAGCAAGATGAAAATGGGTTCCCGGGCCTCTCTGCTGAGAAGCCCGGGAAGCCACGAAAAGAACAGCAAAAATAGTGTTCACGGGGGGTTTTTAGTTATGAACCCGATTCTTTTGCAATTCACTTTCATTATAGGGCTGCTCGAGGCAGCTCCGATGGTGCTTGCGGCAGTGGGGTTTACGCTTATATACAGACTGAACGGGTTTGTAAATGTTGCCTATTCAGAGAACTTGACTATAGGCGCTTACACAGGTGTGGTTCTTAATACTATGCTAGGGCTGGGCTTCTATGTCGCCATTATTCCGGCGGTCTTAGTTTCTGGCTTATTTAGCGTGGCGACCTATCTTTTGGTATTTAGGCCTGCAATGAGACGCGGGGTCAACAAAACGGAACTGATTATTATGTCTGTGGGTCTTTCGTTCCTTATACGGTATGGCCTCACTATGGTGTTTGGCGTGTTGCCTTACCCCTTCACTCATGACCGCACGTTTATAAGGTTCCTTAATATTGGCATCACCGACTTGCAGATTGTATGTCTTATTCTAGCTGCGTTAGTTTCGATTTTCTATCTGATGTTTATGTTCAGAACAAACTACGGAGAAAAGATGAGGGCTCTGTCGGATAATGAACAGCTCGCGAAAACAAGCGGCATCAATCCATTAAGGGTCACCATTATGATATGGTTTATGGCTGGAGTGGCCGGCGGATTTGCTGGCGTGTTTTTGGGCGTGTTCTCAATCGTTGTTCCATGGCTGGGTTGGTACGAGATACTCTTTATCATGATGATAACAATCATCGGCGGTATAGGGAGCGTGCCGGGCGCTATCGTTGCGGGGCTGGCAACCAGCATACTGCGCTCTGGTGTTACGCTGATGTCAGACTCATACGCCGGTGCTGTAACTCTGCTTGTGCTTTTTATTGTTGCACTCAAGTACCAAGCTGTGAGAAAAGGGGGCATTAAGACATGATAAGTTTCTTGACTTCTGGATTCTTCGCGTCTATGCTGTCGTTTCTGGCTATATACGTGGCACTAACAGTCATTTTGCACCTACAGGCAAACGTAGCCGGAGTAGTCAACTTTGGCATCGCCGGCTTTTGGGGGATTGGGATGTACGCTACCTCTATCTTCCTGCTGCGCTTTAACATAAACTTTTGGATTTCGATTGTTTTGGGCGCAATAGTTACAGGGCTTATAGCTCTGCCGCTTGCAAGAATTTTGCTTAACTTGGACGGGCAGGCCGTTCTGGTAGGTACGCTTGCATTCGCCTCAATAGTCGAGAACCAGATTTTTGTAAACAGAGAGATAACCGGCGGCTCAAGAGGGCTGGGCACCATCCCGATGCCGATCGACGTTGGACCTTATAGGTTTATTGTCTACGGCCTTGTCGTTGTGGCATTTGTGGTGGCGCTTATCCTGTACGCATGGAAGCTCAAGAAGGCTCCATTTGGGCGCTTACTTTTTAGTATCAGAGACAATGAGCTGCTCTCACGCAGCTTAGGCAAGCCGACGTTCCGACATAAGATTATCTTTTTCGCTATCACTTGTGGCCTTATAGGGCTCTTTGGCGGATTGACCGCACCGTTGCACAGCTTTCTGCTTCCGATGATGGTCTCGCCCACTGTAACGTTTACCGCGTGGATAGCGCTCATGTTAGGCGGGCAATCCAAAATTTCCGGTGCCGTAATTGGGGTTTTGGCAACAGAGTTTGTGTTCTTCTATTTGCTACGGGTTATATTACCTCTCCCAGCCGAGGCGGCACAGATGGTTCCCTTCTTTATTTACGCAGCCTACGGCCTGATGCTCGTATTGGTGCTTATGTTCAAGCCCACAGGTATTATGGGTGGTAAAAGGAGGGGCAACTAGATGAGTGCGTGTAATACGTGTAAAGACACAGAAAAAACCGGTGTTCTTCATATTAAGAAGGCTGTGAAGAGATTTGGCGGAAAGACTGTTGTAAACGTTGAGGACATTAGAATTGGCACCCACTGTATCGAGGGACTTATTGGGCCAAACGGTGCGGGTAAAAGTACGCTTATTAATCTGATGACCCAAAAGCTGAGCCTTACGGAAGGTGAGATTATTTACTACCGGGGAGATGAAGCTATCAATGTTTCCTCGAAAAATCTCAATACGCTGGCTAAGCTAAACCTTGTGCGCTCAAACCAGATTATTCAGGATTTTGCCAGCTTGACTATTGTCGATTCAATGATTCTTGCCAATACCGATCTGCGGCACGAAAAATTCTATAAGCTGTTCAACGACAAAGAAGTGCGCGAAGCGGCACAGGAGAAGATAGACTTCTACCTGGACTACTTCCACTTTGATTTTCCGGAAGGCCACGCGCTTTCTGCCGGCGAGAAAAAGCTGCTGGACATCATCCGTTGCCTGATTCTAAACCCAAAGTTCCTTCTTCTGGACGAACCTACAGCGGGCCTGCCGCAAGACCAGTCGGACAAGGTGATTGACTTGCTGCAGAAAAAAACCGCAGAAGAAGATATGTGCGTGCTGATTGTTGAGCACAACTTGGATCTAATCTGGCGGGTTTGCGATTACATTCACTTCATGGCCGACGGCCAGATTTTGATACAAGGAACACCAGATGAAATTAAAGGCAATGAGACGGTAAACAAAAAATACATTGGGGAGGAGAGCAATGCTTAAAATTGAGAATGTTGTCAGCGGATACGGCGAAGTAAGCGTTCTGCAAGATATTAGCTTTGAAGTAGGCCATGAAGTTTTTGCAATTCTGGGCGCAAACGGAGCCGGCAAGACAACGCTAATGAAAACCATAGCTAAAGCGATCCCCCTAATGAGCGGGAGTATGTCCTTTGAAGGTGAAGATATAGCCGGCGAGACTTCGTATGAAGTCGCTGCGCGCGGAATAGCTTTTGTACCGCAAGAGCATAATGTTTTCCCGACGCTGACGGTTTTGGAAAACCTTTCTGTAGGCAGCACGCTTTTGGACAAAGCAAGAAAGAACGAGAAGATCGAAGAAGTTCTCAACACCTTCCCCGCGCTTAAAGCGATAAGCAAGCAAAAGGCAGGCAGCTTGAGCGGCGGCGAGGCGCAAATGGTGGCGGTTGGCCGCGCGCTTATGCAAGAGCCAAAGTTGCTGCTGCTCGACGAGCCCTCGGCGGGATTGTCGCCGCTGTACGTTGATATGCTGTTTTCTAAGATAGCGGATATCCACAAGGAGCATAAGGTCAGCGTATTGGTCGCTGAGCAGAATGCCGTAAAGACGCTCCGTGTTGCCAACAAAGCACTAATCTTGACGCTTGGCAAAATCCACATGATTGAGGATGCAGATAAGCTTGACGAAAGCGTAATCAAGGAAGGCTACAACATCTAAAAAGTGGTCTGCCTGAGACCAGCAAGGAATCGGAGGGACTGTTATGAAACCTGAGTTTAACGACCTGCGTCGCTTGGCGGCCGATGTGCGAATCAATACGATTCGCAGTCTGGAAAAGTTCGGCAGCGGCCATATAGGCGGCACTATGTCTATCGCAGATATTCTGTCCGTTTTATACGGGCGGGTTCTGCGCTACAAAGCCGACGACCCCAACTGGGAAGACCGTGACCGCTTTGTTATGTCAAAAGGTCACTGCGGCCCGGCGCAGTACGCAGTACTCGCGCTATCCGGCTTCTTCCCGAAGGACTGGCTGAACACACTAAACCGTGGAGGCACCAGGCTTCCCAGCCACTGCGACAACAACAAAACACCGGGCATAGACGCGTCTACAGGCTCGCTTGGGCAAGGCGTCTCCGTTGCTTGTGGGTTTGCGCAGGGCGCGGTGCTCAAAGGTAAAAAACATATCACATACGCGCTGCTTGGAGACGGTGAGCTGCAGGAAGGCCAAGTATGGGAGGCTGTCCAGTTCGCGGTAGCCCAAAAGCTGGATCGGCTTGTCATGCTGGTAGACGACAACGGCAAGCAGCTTGACGGCCCGACAATCAGCGGAGAAATCAGCCTTGTCGAAAAATTTAGCAGCTTTGGGTGCGAAGTTTACACAGTAAATGGCCACGACGTGGCGGAAATGGCGCCTCTGCTTGAAAAGATTCGCGATGGCGCGGGTGGCGGCAAGCCGGTTGTAGTTATCCTTAAAACGACCAAGGGTGGCGGCTGCATCTTCTCCGAAGAAAAAGAGCTCAACCACCATATGCCCGTAAGCGCTCAGGATGCGACCCGCGCGGTTAATGAGATTGAGCGGCGCTTAGCGGCAGGACTTTTACCGGGAGGTGAATCGCAATGAGTGAGCTTACGAAAATTCTCGACCAGCGCGTAGAAGACAAGGTAGCTATGCGCGACGCCTACTGCGATTCTCTGATAGAGCTGGCTGAAAAGGACAAGCGGATATTGGCCATAGAAGTTGACGTTGCGAACTCAATGGGCACCAACAGGTTCGCGAGCAAGTTTCCCAGCCAATCGATTGCCTGCGGTATACAGGAAGCAAACGCGCTCAGCATGGCGTCTGGTCTTTCAAAAGAGGGCTTCATTCCGTTCTTTCACGCGTTTGGCATATTTGCCACACGGCGCGTTTTTGACCAAGCTTTCTTGTCCTGCGGCTACGCCAAAGCCCCTGTCAAAATAATCGGCGGCGATGCCGGTGTTACTGCATCTGCCAACGGCGGCACACACATGCCTCTGGAAGATATGGCGCTGATGCGCTCGATCCCTGACGCAATTGTGATTGAGCCCGCGGACACGGTTACCATCCGTGCGCTGTTGCCGCAAATCGCGCAGGCGGACGTTGTATGCTATGTCCGCAGCTGCCGCAAGCAAGTCATTCGCATTTACGATGACTCGGCACAGTTCAAAATCGGCAAAGCCAACATTTTGCGCGAGGGCAAGGACGCCTCTATATTCGCCTGTGGAATTATGGTTCACGAGGCGCTCACAGCAGCCGAAACCTTGGAAAAAGAGGGAATCTCGGTGCGCGTGGTTGATTTCTTTACCGTAAAGCCGCTCGACAACGAGATGGTGCACGACAGCGCTGCCAAGACCGGCGCGATTGTCACAGCCGAAAACCACAGCGTTACAGGCGCTCTGGGCAGTGCGGTGGCGGAATATCTTTCCGAGAATATCCCAACTCCGCTTGAGCGCATTGGCGTGCGGGACAGCTACGGTGAAGTCGGTGACGTGCCATACCTGATGAAGCGCTTTGACCTCACAGCCGATGATATCGTAAAGTCAGTCAAGAAGGCTATTGCTAGGAAGAAGTAAGAACCTGCAGCCACTTGCAAGGAGACAAAAGCTAATGAAACTGATACACGAAACCAATGTGCCGGAAAAAGAAGTGCCCGGCAGATTTTTAAGATGGGTCTCGTCACCCGGCGTTGGGCTGGATGCGGAATTCCTTTCCTGTTGTATTATGCGGGTAGCTCCCGGAGAAACTGTGCGCCCCGCCCACTCTCACCCGGAGGGTGAAGAGCTGCTTTACTTTGTCCACGGCGAGGGCAAGGTCTATGTAGACGGGGAGATACGTCCAGTTCGCGCAGGGAGTCTTGTGTTGTTTACTAAGGGCTGTAAACACCAAGTTCGCAACAGCGGCAAAGAGGAACTCAAGGTAATTTGCTTTTTTGCCCCACGCACAGATCTTTCGGAGTACGTCTTCCACGAAGACGTGGACTTTGACAGCGGGACAGAGTATCCCGAGTAGCGACAAGGGGCAACGTAGCCGATGATAAAAATTGCTGGAGACACCCATACCCATACCATTCTCTGCGGACACGCGGTTTCGACTGTTATGGAAAATCTTACGCAGGCAAAAAAGCTCGGTCACACATTCCTCTGTGTGACCGAGCACACGCCTGCTATAGTAGGTGGCGCCAACTGGGTTTTCTTTGACTACCTAGACTACAATATGCCTCGCAGCGCAGAGGGCATATTGCTGGTAAGGGGCGCTGAGCTGAATATAATGGATTATAGTGGTACGGTTGACCTGCCGGTTGAGGTTATCAAAAAGCTGGAATGGGTGCTGGCATCCTATCACCATCTTGTCATAGAGCAGGGCAGCGTGGCCGACCATACCCGCGGCTGGGTTCATATAGCCGAAAATCCGCTTATCCACGCTATAGGGCATTGTGACAGACGGTATAAATTCGAGATGGCGCCCGTCTTTAAAGCGTTTAAGGATGCGGGCAAAATTGTCGAGTTAAACGCGAATATGCTGGAGAACAACGAACCGGCGATTAATGCATGCCGCGACATCGCTGTCTGGTGCGCCGAACTTGGTATACGCGTGGTTCTAAGCTCAGACGCGCATATGTGCGTGCGCGTAGGCGAGGTGGCTCCGGTCGTCAAAATCCTTGAGGAAATCGGGTTCCCGCAGGAGCTTATCTTAAACACCGACCACAATAAGTTTTTAGAGGTGCTTAGAGGTGAGCTTGGGCCACTGGCTAATCAATGATTAGCGAGCAGAAAGGCGTTGTGCGCATCTTCCTAACAGGCTTCTCAGGCGTTGGGAAATCCACCATATTGAGAGAAACGTTGACACCATACGCCGGGTCGGTGGCTGGCTTTGCGGCCCAGCGATTGACTGGCAACAGTGAGAGTGAGAGAGTCGGCTTTCGAGCGGTAACGCTTGAAGGCCGATTTCCGTCAATGCAGGCCCGGTACAGGCCCGGTATGGGCGGCGTATTTATGTTGCACAGCCAGCGGAACACCGCGGCGCTCGAGAGCGTGATACTGGAAGTGGAAAGTCGGATACAAAGCCACGACGTCAAACTGGTGCTTTTGGATGAAATCGGCGGCATAGAGTTGACATCCAAAGTGTTTATGGGTACACTAGAGCGTATATTCTCCAGCGGTACACCTTGCTTTGGTGTGTTCAAATCAAAGGGAAACCTTGAGCGCACGGCTAGAACATTTGGGCTTAACGATGAGCTTTACGCCCTGCACGCTCAGCTTAAAACTAGAATTCTAACCGGCGGCGAGATAATCACAGTGACCGAAGAAAACCGCGCGAGGGTTCTTGACCACCTGAAAGTGGCCGCCGAAAAAATAATTTACAGCGAAAGGTAAAAACCGATGAAAAGACAAAGAGTACGTATATTTTTGCTATTGGCTCTGGCATTCGTGCTTGTTCTTAGCGCGTGTGCGACACCAGCGCCTACCCAACCTACACCTACCCCCGCCGCTCCTGTTGAGGATGCTCAGGCGGAAGACGGAGCACCCGAAGTTGAGCAGCCGATCTCCCAGGTTGTCACTATTACCGACCAGGCCGGCCGTCAGGTAACAATTGAAGGCCCGGTCGAGCGTATAATCAGCGGGTTTTACATCTCCACGTCGGCGGTAATCGCGCTCGGGCTTGAGGACAGAATGGTCGGCATAGAGGCGCGGGCAGACACCCGCCCGCTTTACGCGCTGGCTGCCCCACAGCTGATTGATCTGCCCAACGTTGGCACTGCGCGTGAGTTCAACCTTGAGGGCGCAGTTGCGCTCGAGCCCGATCTGGCAATTCTGCCCATACGGCAGCTGGACAACGCCGGAATTCTGACAGAGCTCGGCATCCCAGTTATTTTGGTGGAGCCCGAAACCCCCGAAAAGCTGATGGAAATGATCTCGCTTATAGCAGACGCCGCGGGTGTCCCTGAACGTGCCCAGGAGCTGATTGATTTTTACACAGAATCCCTTGAAGAAATTACCCGGCTAACAGCGGACATAACCGAGCGCCCGATTGTTTATATGGCCGGGGTTGGATCGTACCTGCGAACTGCGCCGAGAGATATGTACCAGTCATCACTGATTGAACTGGCCGGTGGCCGTAATGCAGCTTCTGATATCGAGGGCAGCAGTTGGATGGACATCTCCTACGAACAACTTTTGGTAATGAACCCGGAAGTTATAATTATCCCATCCGACGCGGGCTATGGCCCGGAAGATATCATGAATAACCAGCAACTTGCGCAGCTAGCTGCAGTTCAGAGTGGGCGAGTCTACCAAATGCCAGGAGCCTTTGAGGCGTGGGATTCGCCGGTGCCCTCGTTTACATTGGGGATACATTGGCTGCTTAGCGTTTTGCACGAGGATATTTACTCGCTTGATGAGATGCGCGAGTACGCCGCTTACTTCTACTCTAGGTTCTTTGGCATCGACATTGATACTACGCTAATCGAGAGATAATTGATGACAGACACCTACCAAAACCACCAAAGGAAATATTTCATCTTCGCGGGGCTACTTGTTATAGTGGCCTTCGCTGTTTCCTTGCGGGTGGGTAGGTTTCCGCTCTCGGTTGGGGAGATTGTCGCGATTTTTTCCGGCGGCGAGGTTTCGGATATAGCGCGGGGTGTCTTTCTGACCCTGCGCCTGCCTCGCACCATTATGGCTGTGCTGGCTGGAGCCGGACTTGGTCTCGCGGGAAGTGTATTTCAGCTTGTATTCAAAAACCCGCTGGCCTCCCCCGATATTGTGGGGGCTGCCAGCGGGGCTAATCTAGGGGCGGCTGCGGCCATCATACTGTTTGGGCAAAGCGTCGTCATGATGGCGTCCTTTGCGTTTGTAGGCAGTATGGTGGTTGTGTTTTTTGTTGTGGCCCTGGCACAGATGACGCGCAATAACAGCACGGTTACATACATTTTGGCCGGTATTATCATGAAGGCGATTTCGGAAGCGATTATCATGATTATGAAGTTTTTTGCCGACCCCGAAAGCGAGCTCGCCGCCATAGAGTTTTGGGCGATGGGCAGCCTGGGAGCGATCACGGCCTCGCGGCTTATAGGGATACTACCATTCTTTTTTGCGGGATTTGTTGGGTTAATACTTGCTCACCGACATATAGCCATATTGGGTCTAGAAGACGACGAGAGTCGCACACTGGGTGTGCCGGTCAAACGAGTGCGGGTAATTGTGCTTGGTCTTGCTTCCCTGACAGTGGCGGCGGCTGTCTGTTTGACCGGGCTTATCGCGTTTGTCGGGTTGATTGCACCACACGTGGCCCGACTCGCTCTGAAGAGGATCAGCTTTGCTTGGTGCGTACTTTCGGCTCTTACAGGAGCGTTTATACTGCTTGTGGCCGACTCCTTTGCACGCAGCATCGCAACTGTGGAGATTCCAATAAGCATACTCACCACATTTATCGGCGTGCCGATTCTGCTCTACTTTATGCGGAATAGAAGGGCGGGCAAAATATGAGCGAACCCTTGCTTTCCCTGCAAGATGTTTCGGTAGGCTATGGTTCTAAGGTTGTGGTCAGCGGCGTTAGCTTTCAAGTTCGTGCAGGGGAATTTTGCGCCCTGCTCGGCCTCAACGGTTCAGGGAAGACCACCTTGCTCAAATCGGTCTGTGGTCTTCTGCCACTGCTAAGCGGAAGCTGCCTGGCAGGTGGTGTGGATTGCACCCAGCTAACCGAATATAGGCGGGCACGACATATCTCGTACATTCCACAGCGTCATAGCAAATTGCTGGGTGTCAGCGTTCTGGACGCCGTAATGATGGGACACTACTCCAAGCTAGGGGTGCTCGAGTATCCCACCCGCGAGAACAGGCAGGTGGCGTATGAGGCATTGGAAAAAATGAGCATGTCCCACCTGGCCGGCGAAGACTTCTCTCGGCTGAGCGAGGGGCAAAAGCAGATGGTCATTTTGGCGCGTACGCTGGTTCAGAGCACGCCTGTAACACTTATGGACGAGCCGGACAGCGCCCTCGACTTCCTCAACCGCCGCAAAATGCTTGGCGTAGTACGCGGTCTAATCCACAGCGAAGGCAAAGCCGGTCTGGTGACGCTCCACGAGCCGGGGCTCGCAATTGAATACTGCGACTATCTGGTGTTGATTCACGGCGGCAAAGTCATAGCCGACCTGCGCCTGGCCACCGCCAGCCCAGCAGAGATTGAAGAATGCCTATCCCAAATTTACGGCAAAATAACTGCCTTAGAGCACAAGGGTAGATATGTCGTGCTCAGCGATTAGTATGTGTTGTCAGTTTACTGTAGTCCTGGGGGCCGTCGATATCCGCGAAGTCTTCGGGGATATCCGTCTCAAATGCAAGGCAAACCTGTGGATGAGCTGCTCTCACCGCACGTCCTCCGGCATCCCCGGTTTGGGCAAGCAGTTCCTCGCGAAAGCTAGCGGGGAACAGTGTTGGTGAGCAGGGATTGCCTTCCACTGTTGGGTAGATAATCTTGCCCTGATTTGTTCTTGAAAGTTCAAAAAAAGGCAACAGAGCTGCGAGCTCAAGCCGGGGCTGATCGGCGTTCAGGAATAGATACCACTGCCCTGTAGCGGCCCCGAGCCCCAAACGCAGGCTCTCGCTCTGTCCGGCCTGGGGATTTTGGTTTAACACTGTTGCAATCCCGGCGGGCAAGCTTATTCCTTCGAGATGCCGAGGGCTGGTCACAAGGATTTTTTCCCGGCAGGGTAAGCTGTCAAGTAGGTTGATGGCGTGCTCAATCAGTGCCATGCCTTTGTACTCAAGTAACAGCTTATCCCGGCTGCCCATCCGGCGGGAGAGCCCGGCCGCCAGCAGAATAGCGCTTATGTTTTCAACCGACACTCGCTCACCTCCTCAGTTACATTTTAGCGAAAGACTGCGCGTTTGACAAGCGAATCATATATCTCGGTGGTGAAGGCAATGCGGATTATAAACGCGCTAGATTTATCCTTCCCCAGTACCCTGGCGGTGATTGGATGCGGGGGTAAAACCTCGCTGATAAAGCTGCTCGCAAACAGTTGTCCAGGCAAACGAGTGCTTATCTCGCCTACGACCAAGATGTTTGCATTGTCTACCCAGACTGCCGACTGTCGCGGAATTCTTAATTCGAAAACTGGCAAGCTTGAAGCCTTGCCGCCTGATGAGTTGGCCAAATTGGCCACTGAATACAACCTAACGCTTCTCGAGGCGGACGGCTCCCGTTCGCTGCCTTGCAAAGGCTGGATGGACTGGGAGCCGATAGTGCCGCAGTACTGCACTCACACTGTCGGTGTGCTCACCATGAGTGCGCTGGGCAAAGCGGCAACCGGCGCCTGTGTCCACAACCTGCCACAGTTTTTAACGCTGACCGGCCTGCTCCAAGGCGATGAAATCACTATCCAGGCGTTGCGGGAGATGGTCTGTGCGCCTGGTGGTATGTTCAAAAATAGTGTGGGCAGCCGGGTTCTTTTCGTCAACCAGATAGAGGATGAACTGGTTGCCGAAATCTCGATACGGTTTTTGCAATCGGTCAAAGAAAGATTTCCGGGCATGTTCACAAAGCTGCTGTTTGGCAGCGTACAAGGCGATATTTGTTGGGAGGTGTAACAGTGGTGTTTGCGCAAAGAATTATAGTCCGAGGCGGCGGCGATCTGGCTACAGGAGTGGTGCAGAAATTTTACCGCGCCGGCTTTCCTGTAGTTGTGCTCGAGGTAGCAGCACCCAGCGCAATCCGCCGCACGGTGGCTCTTTGCGAAGCGGCTTACGACGGTATTGCACAGGTCGAAGACGTCATCTGCCAAAAAGTCAGCGGCCCGGGCAAGCTAGAGGACTGCTGGAACGCTGGGCGGGTTCCCCTGCTTATTGACCCAGATGGCGCCATCATCCGCGAAATTAAACCCAGCGCTGTAATCGACGCGATCCTCGCCAAACGAAACACAGGCACGAACATGGCAATGGCCGAGATGACCATAGCTCTTGGTCCGGGTTTCCTGGCAGGAAAAGACGTAACTGCCGTAATCGAAACCATGCGCGGCCACGACCTCGGCAGACTGATTTTACAGGGCCATGCACAGCCGAATACAGGCGTCCCCGGTGAGATAGGCGGCAAGAGCACCCAGCGGGTACTGCGTGCCCCGGCCCATGGAGTTGTAACTGCCCACAAGCGGATAGGTGAAGTCGCAGAGCGAGGCGAGGTTGTCTTTGCCGTTGATGAACAAGAGGTGCACGCGCCCTTCACTGGTCTGGTGCGCGGAATGCTCCGCGATGGTATGGAAGTCCCACAGGGGATGAAGACCGCCGATATCGACCCACGTACAGACATTGACGTAAGCACAATCTCCGACAAAGCGCGGTGCCTTGGCGGTGCGGTGCTCGAAGCATACCTATATCTTCGCAACCAAAAGGAGGCCCCACGATGATACAGAATGTTCTGGCCTTTGCGGCCCAAAAAACCGGAGAGGGCGAAAAGGTCGCCCTTATTACAGTGACCGCAACCAGCGGCAGTTCACCCGCCAGTGCCGGACAGGTTATGGCTGTTCTTACCGACGGCACCACTGCAGGCACGGTCGGCGGCGGGGCTTCGGAGTACCGTCTGATCAAGCAGGCGGTGCAGGCTATCAAGGACGGCACTGGCGTATTTGAGTTCTCATTCAACCACACAGACGAAGGCATGGCCTGCGGCGGAAGTCTCAGTGGCATTGGAAACGTGCTTGGCAGCCAGGCAAACATAGCAGTTTTTGGCGGTGGGCATGTCGCCCAGAGCTTTGCCAAAGTCGCGGCGCTCACCGGGTTTAACGTCAGGATAATCGAGGACCGCGAGGAGTTTGCTAATTACTTCGAAGACGCAAGCTATATCGTCTGCACTCCGGATAAGTACGAAGAAGTGGGCGCGCTCGCCGGCTGCGACTACGCCGTCATCTGCACAAGGGGGCATTACACCGACACCGACGCCCTTCGATACTGCTTGACAAAACCGCTAAAGTACCTGGGCATGATAGGCAGCGCCAGAAAAACAGCCGCAGTGCTGGAAATACTGCGGGAAGAAGGCGTGTCGGATGAAGTGCGTGAGCGGGTCTTTGCACCGATAGGTTTAGACGTAGCAAGCGGGGCTCCCGCCGAGATTGCCATTTCGATAATGGCTGAAATTCTGTTGGTTAAGAACGGCGGCAAGCCGGCGCATAAACGGGCGGATATATAGCTGACAAACCTCAAGGTTGTCACAAGAGTTGCAAGGGTTTGTGTAGGGCGCGGCGACCCGACGCGCTGTTTAGCCAATGTCAAGTTCAATAACTAAGGTCTTAAGGTCAAGGGCTTAATATGAAATCACCTGCGGTACACTATCCTCGCCCGCAGGCGAATTAAAACTCAGACCTTGATCTTGAACTTAAGCCCCTGACCTCAAAGACCTTAAGCCTAAAATCTTAAGTCTAAAAAACACCCACTCCTTGGAACAGCTTTCGAAGTCCATTTACTATAAATTGCGAAAGGGTGAACTGACTTGAAATTCGACAGAAAAACTGTACTGGAACGCCTGAGGGCGCAGGTGGCTGCAGGCAAGCCAATTGTCGGCGCGGGTGCGGGCACAGGCCTTTCGGCTAAATGTGCCGAGGCTGGCGGTGCAGACCTGGTCATAATTTACAACTCCGGGCGGTTCCGTATGGACGGGCGCGGTTCTTTGGCTGGACTGATGTGTTACGGCAACGCAAACGACATCGTCATCGATATGGCCAGGCAGGTGCTCACGATTGTCAAAGACACTCCCGTTATCGCGGGTGTTTGCGGCACCGACCCCACCCACATCATGGAGCGGCTCTTGTTACAACTGCGCGACATCGGCTTTGCCGGCGTTATAAACTTCCCGACTGTGGGGCTCTGCGACGGTATATTCCGCCAAAACCTCGAAGAAACAGGCATGAGCTTTTCGTTGGAAGTAGATATGATCCGACAAGCACACGAGCTGGACATCTTCACTATGCCGTATGTATTTACCGTGGAAGAGGGGGTCGCCATGGCCAAGGCCGGCGCGGACATGCTGGTTACCCACATGGGCCTGACCACTAAGGGCGCAATTGGCGCCAAGACTGCAAAAACGTTGGAAGAGTGCGCGACGCTTACCCAGGCAATCCGCGACGCGGCGGTAAGGATCAACCCGGAGATAATCGTCATCTGCCACGGTGGCCCAATCTCAGAGCCGGAGGACACAAAGTATATGCTCGAGAATACCCACGATATAGTAGGCTTTGTCGGGGCCTCGAGCATGGAGCGCCTGCCCACCGAGATTGCCATCACCAAGCAGGTAGAGAGCTTCAAGGCGCTAAAACTCTAAAATATCTGTAATGATTGTGGCCATAATTCAGGTTATATAAGTGTTCGACTTTATCGTACTATGATTCGCTATCCCTCTGCTGTTGGGGATTTTTCCAGCAGTCTAGTGAGCTGGTTCTTTGAGGTGTCTTTCCGTCTCTTCAACCAAGGAGGTTTTACGTGAAACTTGTAGTTATTGGTGGCGGCGGTGTGCGCTCTATGTTTCTGGCGAAAAGCCTTGTCCAGCGTGCCAGGGTTTGCAACATCCGCGAGATTGTGTTTATGGACACAGATATCGAGCAGCTTGGCATCTACAGCAAGATGGCCCGACAGGTGGCTGCGCAAATAGACCCATCCGTAAAGTTTTGGCTAACACCGGACGCCAAAGCAGCGGTTACAGACGCGGATTACATCATAACAACTATCCGGGTAGGCGGCAACGAGGCGCGGGTGGGAGACGAGCGGATTGCCCTCTCTCATGGTGTGCTGGGACAGGAGACTACTGGCGCCGCCGGTTTTTCATACGCTATGCGCTCGGTGCCTGTTTTGGTGGAGTACTGCGAACTCATACGCTGCTACTCGAAGCCCGGTGTGGTAATGTTGAACTTTACCAACCCAGCCGGCGTGGTTTCTCAGACCCTGCTAGACCTCGGCTACGACTTTGCACTAGGCGTTTGCGATGCGCCCAGCGGGCTGCTCCACGATATAGCGCGGCTCTACGGTGCGGCCCCCGACGACGTTGTCGGGCGGTGCTTTGGCCTCAACCACCTATCGTTTTTCGACAGCGTGCAAATTGAGGGCAAAGAGCGGCTGCGGGAGCTTATTGAAGACGACTGGCTCTACACACACACCGAGATGAAACACTTTGACAAAGACCTAGTTCAGCGAATGGGTCTGCTCCTTAACGAATACCTATACTACTACTTTTACCCAGAGGTTGCGATAAACAACGTTCTCGCCGCCGGGGTGACTCGGGGAGAAGTTATACGCGACATTAACATTGGGATGAACAAAGAACTCTCCGGTATGGACATCGAAAAAGATTTTGAGCGCTGCCTCGCTGTTTTTGAAAAGTGGTACGGCAAGCGCGAGGCGGCGTACATGCAGGGCGAGACAGGCAAGGCGCCCCACAAGCCGCCATTCAAGTTCGACATCAACTCTAAAGCTGTAGGCGGCTATGCCGGGGTGGCGCTGAAGTACATCGAGGCTGTGCAGTCGGGCAAGGCGGCTAAGATGATTCTCTGCGTGCGCGGCAACGGCGCTCTGCCCGGGCTGCTCGACACTGATGTGGTGGAGGTATCCTGCACTATCGCGGGGTCCGGATTTACCACGGACAAGTTTGCACGGATTGACGAGATCCCCATGGAGCTGATTCGGCGGGTTAAGATGTACGAGCGCCTGGCCTCCAGAGCAATCCGAAAAAAGAGCAAGAGCGTGGCCGTCGACTGCTTGATGATGCACCCGCTTGTGGGCTCCTACTCCCGCGCCAAAAGCCTGTGTGAGGCCTACTTAGAGCACAATAAAGACTACACCGTAGACTGGACATAAGATTCGCTTTAGGGGCGGGCTGATTACTATATGTCCAATCCTGATGACAAGCACAGACTAGACAGCACCCCCTTGGAGGTAAAAGCTAATGGCAGGCATTTCTCTGCGAAATATTTACAAGGTATACCCGGGCGATGTGACCGCCGTCAACGATTTTAACCTGGAAATAGAAGACAAGGAGTTCATCATCCTGGTTGGTCCGTCTGGCTGCGGGAAGTCCACCACCCTGCGGATGATCGCGGGGCTGGAGGAGATCACCAAAGGCGAGCTCTACATCGGAGACCAGCTGGTCAACGACGTCGAGCCCAAAAACCGGGACATCGCCATGGTCTTCCAAAACTACGCGCTCTACCCGCACATGAGCGTCTACAAAAACATGGCTTTCGGCCTAAGAATGCGCAAGATGCCGAAGGATGAGATTGACGAGAAGGTCAGGGAGGCAGCGAGAATCCTGGATATTGAGGAGCTGCTCGAGCGCAAGCCCAAGGCGCTTTCCGGCGGGCAGCGGCAGCGGGTGGCTCTCGGGCGAGCCATGGTGCGCGACCCCGCCGTCTTTCTGCTGGACGAGCCGCTCTCCAACCTGGATGCCAAGCTGCGCACCTCCATGCGCACAGAGCTCACCAAGCTGCACAAAAGGCTGGGCACCACCTTTGTCTACGTTACCCACGACCAGATTGAAGCCATGACCATGGCCGACCGCATCGTGGTTATGCACGACGGCTTTATCCAACAGGTGGATACGCCGCAGAACCTTTACGACAGGCCCCAGAACCTATTTGTCGCCGGCTTTATCGGCACCCCACCCATGAATTTTCTTGAGAGCGTGATTGTCAAAGTCGGTGAGCGCTACGTTGCCCGGGTTGGTGACGCCGATCTGCCACTGCTCCCAGACCGTCTCTCTTACGACAAGGTTGTGCCTTATGAGGGCAAGGATGTCGTTGTCGGTGTCCGTCCAGAGAATCTGCACCTGGACCCTGCCTACCTGAACCTGCCCACCACCGGTGTGCTGGACGCTGGTGTAGACTTGGCCGAGCTCATGGGCTCTGAAATTTACGTATACGCCAGGAGTGGCGAGACGAGCTTTATTGCCAAAGTTCCGCCGCAGTTGGGCGTGGAGAGCGGTGCTAAGATTAAAGTTGCGGTGGACTGTAACAAAACCCACCTATTTGATAAAGAGACGCAGCATGTGATTGTTTAGCGCCGGCGCAAACGCCGCCCATATGGGCGGCGTTTGCTTATTAGCAAGGGGTATGCCCGGTGGCTTTTTCCGCGAAACTTGCCAACTGTTGGCGGACATGCTATACTCTATACTGTCAATTTTTGCGAAAAATTATATTTCCCGGGAAGTTGTTATCGAACACATGCGTTTTCCGCGCTTGTGTATGCCTCCATCAGGCAGCGATAGATAGAAAATCAACCTAGCGCTACCTGCGTACGAGATAGTAGTATCGGTAGTAAACCATAAACAGATATTTAAATTCGGAGGAGAAATTTAGGTTTGGTACAGATAATTTTTGGTCTTCTTGGTGGCCTTGCAATATTCATCTTCGGGATAAAGTCGATGAGCGATGGCCTGCAAAGCATGGCCGGAAAAAAGACCCACGCGGTTATGGGCAAGCTTACCTCCATACCTATTGTAGGGGTGCTTGTGGGATCGCTGATCACCGTCGTTACCCAGAGCTCCACCCTGGTGACGGTTATGGTGGTCGGCTTTGTAAACACTGCCATGCTAAACCTCAAGCAGGCTATATCGGTTATAATGGGTGCTAACATCGGAACTACGCTTACCGCGCAGATGGTGGCCTTTAGAATCACCGACTATTGGATTTTTCTCGCCGCGTTTGGGTTTATAGCCTTTTTCTTCTTCAAGCAAAAGACTGTTAAGAACGCAGGATTTACCGTGTTCGCTCTGGGTATGTTGCTCTTGGGCATGGCGCTTATGAGCCAGGCAATGGTGCCGCTGCGCCACGACCCTGCCTTCCAAGAGCTTATGCTCACATTCAGCGACAATCGCATACTGGCAATGCTGGTGGGCACGCTGTTCACGGCACTTGTTCAGAGTTCCACTGCGGCCACCGGCGTTATAGTCGCCATGACAATGGAGGATCTCATTCCCTTCCAGGCGGCACTGCCACTGGTTTTGGGGACGAATATAGGCACTACTATTACGGCGGTGTTCGCGTCAATCGGCGGCTCGCTCTCGGCTAAACGGGCGGCCCTGGCTCACGTGCTGTTTAACGCATTCGGCGTGGTGCTCTTCCTCATTTTCCTATCGCCGTACGAGAGCTTGATACTGTCAATCTCCCCGGCGTACGATGTCCCCAGGCAGGTTGCCAACGCCCACACCATGTTCAGTGTGATAAACACTGTTGTCTTCCTGCCGTTTATAAGCCAGTTTGCCAGGCTGCTGACAAAGATGATCCCAGGGGAAGATGTGGGGGAACAACAGGGTGCCATTTACCTGGACTGGCGGATAGTAAACATGCCGGGCGTGGCCATCAACCTGGCTCAGCAGGAGATACTGCGCATGGCGCAGTTTGCCAGAGAAAACATAAAGCTTGCTGTGGAAGGCCTGATTGAGCGGGACAGCAAAAAGTTAGAGGCAATGAAGGCTCAAGAAAATCTAGTGGACGGCCTGGAAAAAGAGATTATGCACTACCTGGCCCAAGTCTCTCAGCACAGCTTGAGCAACGATATGTCTATCCGACATACTGGGCTTCTACACGCCTGCAACGACATTGAGCGGATAAGCGACCACGCCGACAATATCGCCGGTTTCGCGCTGAGCGCCATTGAAAATGACGTGATTTTTTCCGACGCGGCAATCGAAGAGCTAACGACGATGTACGGCATGGTAATGGAAATCTACGATACGGCCATAAGGTCAGTAAAGGATAACGACGTAACCTTGATACCCAGGATAAAAGCGCTTGAGGCGGCAATCGACCTCAAAGAAAACGAGCTGCGCGAGGCCCATATCAGGCGGATGAGGGAAGGGCGCTGCGGTGTTTCTGCCGGCGTGATATTTAGGGATATTGTGCTTAACTTTGAGCGGATAGGCGACCACTCTAACAATATCTCCCACGTGCCTCAGGATAAACTTTAGATAACGATGGTAATCGTCCCGCACAATACCGGGCGGATTGCTATCTGCTCCTACGGGGCGTATAGTAGCAATTATTGTCAATATTTTGCTTTGCGGCGCAAAGTGTGCTATACTGACCGGAACAACGTGCGTATGAGGAGGTAATAAAGTGATGTCGAGTCAGGCGCTGATTTTAATTGTTTTTGTTGTGTACTTCGGCGTGATTGTTTCTGTGGCGCTGCGCTTTAGGCAGTCTAAAAACCTTTCGGACTACTTTTTGGCGGGCAGGAACTTGAACAAATGGGTAGGGGCGCTTTCCGCCCAGACTTCGGACATGTCGGGTTGGCTGCTTATGGGGCTGCCTGGAGCTATCTACGCGGCGGGTACCGGCCGAGCCTGGATTGCGGTTGGGCTGATTGCCGGCACCGTGCTCAACTGGTGTTTTGTCGCCAAAAAGTTGCGGCGCTACACTATAGTAGCGAACAACTCGGTAACACTGCCCGAGTTTTTGGAAAATCGCTTTCAAGATAAGTCGCAAGTGCTAAAGATTACGTCGGCGATTTTCTTTGCTGTATTTTTCACCGTTTACGCGGCGTCTGGGTTTGTGGCAGGTGGCACACTGTTGCCACAAATTTTCGGCGTCAGTTACCAGACCTCTGTCGTGATTATCGCCAGCTTCGTGGTGCTCTACACCCTGATAGGCGGTCTGATGGCAATCAGCTGGACAGACTCTATCCAGGGCATGATGATGCTGTTGGCGGTATTTTTCCTCCCCATTATTGTCATCTCGCAAATGGGCGGCTGGTCGGAGGTCATGGCCGGCATACCCGGCGGATACTTCAACATGATGTCGGACGGAGCGGGCGGCACGATCGCCGCACGATCGATTATCTCCGACGTGGCCTGGGGCCTTGGGTATTTCGGTATGCCACATATTCTCATCAAGCTTATAGCTATTAAAAAGGAAAGCTACGTCTCTAGTTCTGCGGTTATAGCGATTGTCTGGGTTCTGCTGGCTCTTGGTTCCGCTGTCATGGTTGGGCTGGTTGGCACCGCGTTTGTGCCGGGCCTTGAAAACTCTGAGACAGTTTTCATCACAATGGTCAGGATGATATTCATTGACAGCGGCAACGTTGGGGCGATGCTCCTGGGTGCGCTCTTCTTGTGCGGAATGTTCGCGGCGATTAAATCTACCGCCGACTCCCAGCTGCTTGTGGGTTCTTCCGCCATTGGCGACATTTACAAAGCCGCCAAAAAGAATGCCACCGATAAGAACCTGGTTTGGTTCAGCCGCGGCGCTGTGTTCGTAGTTGCACTGGTTGCACTCTGGATTGCCGTCGACGCTTACGACCCCGCACTTGGCGGACCCAACCGCAGCACTGGTGTTATGGTGCTTGTGGCCATGGCTTGGGCGGGTTTTGGCTCTGCCTTTGGGCCGCTTGTGCTCTGTTCACTCTTCTGGAAGCGCACCAACCGCGTGGGCGCGATAGCGGGTGTTGCTACAGGTGGACTTACAGTAATCATCTGGACGTATGTTCCGCTGGTTCAGGGCGCGACCCTTGCCGCGAGCACCAGGCTATACTCACTTGTTCCCGGGTTTTTCCTCTCACTTGCGGCGATAATTATCGTCAGTCTGCTGACAGCTGAGCCCTCAAAAGAGATACTCGCGGACTTTGAGACCGCGCAGAAGCCTCTAAACGACTAAATGTAAGCGAGCCATATTAACGGTCGAGCTGAAAAGCTCGGCCGTTATTTTGGTTGTAATTACTCGTTAAATAGTTAACAGCAAGGCGAAATGGGTGAATCTTGACAAATATTTGGGCGAATGTTATAATTTTAGAGATTGAGCTTTATATTGGGCCTGTTCTCACACCTTACAAAAGCAGCGTGTAAGGGGCTGGGGCAGGTCTATTTGAGGGAAATTTAGATGAAATGAGGAGAGGCGATGAGAAAGGTTTTTCTGTGCAAAGAAACTGCCAGTGGCGAGACACGAGCTGCCTTGGTGCCCTCAGATGTCAAGGCGCTGACCGGGATGGGCTGCGAGATTGTGGCAGAGAGCGGCGTTGGGCTAAAGGCTGGCTATACTGATGACGACTACGCGGCTGCGGGTGCAAAAATTGTGCAGACCCAGGGCGAAGGCTACGCTTTTGCCGACATTGTGGTGCGCGTAAACAAGCCGGACGACATAAGTGGAATACGCGAAAGCACGCTGCATATCAGCTCGTTTGACGTGTTTAATGAACCGGCGGCCATAAAACAGTTCGCGGACGCGGGCATTAAAATGGTGAGCCTGGAGATGATGCCTCGTACAACCATTGCTCAAAAAATGGACATACAGAGCTCGCAGGCCTCGCTGGCTGGCTACTATGCGGTTTTGCTGGCCGCCACTCGTCTGCCCAAAATCTTTCCGATGATGATGACGCCCTCGGGGACAATTTCGCCGGCACGCGTATTTATTATTGGCGTGGGCGTCGCCGGGCTGCAGGCTATAGCCACAGCAAAGCGGCTTGGCACCAGGGTCGAGGCTTTTGACACCCGCCCGGTCGTTGAAGAGCAAGTAAAGAGCTTGGGCGCCAAGTTCGTAAAAATCGACCTGGGTGAGACCGGCCAGACCGATCAGGGCTATGCGCAGGAGCTTACACCCGAGCAAGTTGAGCTTCAGCGCAAGGGCCAGGCTAAAGTCTGCTCGCAGTCGGACGTGGTCATCACCACAGCAAAAGTCTTCGGACGCAAAGCTCCCATACTGTTGACCAAAGACATGGTCTCGCAGATGAAGCCCGGATCGATAATCATAGACATGGCTGTAAGCACTGGCGGCAACGTCGAGGGCTCCGACCCCGAAAAGGACGTCGTGCTCGAGAACGGCGTTACTATCATCGGCGGCGACAGGCTGGAGCGCTTTGTGCCCAAGGACGCTTCAAACATGTTCTCCGGCAACATAACCGCTTTTCTCACCCATTTTTGGGACACCGAGAACAAGGTGATGAAGTGGGATGAGTCGGATGAAATAATAAAGGGCTGCCTCATAACTTCGGGCGGCAAGGTAGTACACGAGCGCTTCCAGTAGGAGGAGAAAGGAGAACGCAATGGATTCCGTATTGCTTTTATTTATTTTCGTCATCGCGGCCTTTCTGGGCAAGGAGCTTATATCCAAGGTGCCCTCTCAGCTGCACACGCCGCTGATGTCCGCGACCAATGCCATTTCTGGCATAACCGTAGTGGGCGCGGTTGTTACCGCTGCCATATTTGCGCCTGGTACGTTGGGCATGATACTTTCTTTAATTGCCATTGTACTCGCCACCATAAATATGGTAGGTGGTTACATGGTAACCTCGCGTATGCTGGAGATGTTCCGCAAAAAGGGGGATAAAGATTAATGGCTATCAACCTTGCGTACATTGCAGCTTGTCTGCTCTTTATTCTCGGCATAAAAAAGCTCAACAAGCCGGATACCGCGCGCCAGGGGAACTTTCTTTCCTCTCTGGGTGCGTTGGTCGGTGTTGTAGCAATCTTCTTTGAAAATGAGGTTGTGCAGTCCTGGAACAACGCCCACAGCTGGCTGCATAACGGTATTCTGTGGGTAGTTGTAGCTATGTTGATAGGCGCTATTATAGGTGCTATCTGGTCGAAAGTAGTCAAGATGACAGGCATGCCCGAGCTTGTGGCTCTTTACAACGGATTTGGTGGGCTTGCAACCGCTTTTGTGGCTATTTCGCAGTTCATGTATTTGTATATAGTGTGGGCGGGCCGGAGCGAAGGCGGCGGCCCTATCGTGATGTTTTCTATCGGCATCACGGTTTTCATTGGCGCGATTGCCTTCACAGGTTCTATGCTGGCTTGGGGTAAACTGGCTGAGAAAGTTACCGGCAGCGCCGTAGTTTTTCCCGGCCAAAAGGCGATAAATCTAATTCTTGTGCTGGGCGCACTGGCAGCTATTGTTGTGCTTGTGTTGCCAAATGTTGACCCGGCCACCAAGACCACCGCGGTAATAGCGCTGACGGCGATTTCTCTTATTCTCGGCTTTACATTGGTACTGCCTATCGGTGGTGGAGACATGCCGGTCGTAATCTCTCTGATAAATAGCCTGACAGGACTTGCGGTGGCTATGGCCGGATTTGTTGTTTCCAACACCATGCTGATAGTTTCGGGTGCGCTGGTCGGCGCCTCGGGCATGATTCTCACACTAATAATGTGCAAAGCCATGAACCGCTCCATAGGCAATCTGCTGTTTAGCGGGTTTGGCGCGGCGGCTACTCAGTCCACCAAGGGCCCGGGAGCTGAACCCAAGGCTGTTTCTGCCGAAGACGCTTACATGGTACTTGAAGCCGCCCAGTCCGTCGTGTTTGTTCCCGGCTACGGCATGGCGGTGGCACAGGCCCAGCACGTTGTAAAAGAGCTGGCCGAAAAGCTTGAAGCTAACGGCGCAGAAGTTAACTTTGCCATCCACCCGGTTGCCGGCCGTATGCCTGGCCACATGAACGTGCTGCTGGCCGAAGCAGACATCCCATACGAGCAGCTCAAGACCATGGATGAAATAAACCCGCTGCTGCCAACCCAGGATGTAGCCATAATAATCGGAGCCAACGACGTTGTAAACCCGGCGGCCGAGACCGACACAAGCTCGCCCATTTATGGTATGCCCATCATCAAGGCTCACGAAGTCAAGACTGTGTTTGTGCTCAAGCGCGGCAAAGGTCGCGGCTTCTCCGGCATTGAAAACGAGCTGTTTAGCATGCCGAACACCCTTATGATTTACGGTGACGCTAAGGCAACTATATCTTCGCTCTCCAAGGAGTTTAGCGGGGACTAATTTGGTCTTTACTGGCGTTTAATTGCAAAAGAAGATCCCCGCTTATATGGCGGGGATCTTTGTGTATGGTTTACTATTTGTCAGCGATTACCTGGGCGGCTTGAGCCTGATCAAAATTGGGGTTGAAGGCGTAGAAGTTTTGGCAGTCTAGGTTGTCTTGGGCTATGCGTAGGGCTTCGCAGAAGCGGTCAGTTGACAGTGAGTGGGTAATGTGATGAATAGGGGGATTTTCCTCTAAATTATTGTTCGGCCCACCCACGCGCCACGCACCACGCTCCATCGACATGAAATCGGTAGGATTGATTGTTTTTGTACGGCACGGCGCTGCTTCGCGAGGGCTGCCGGCATCGACGACGCAAACGCACCCTTGTCAAACGAGTGGCGCCATGATATTATGGACTTGCTAGCTGTTAGAAGCATTTGTGGGATAAGGATATTGAGCTGAAGTTTGCTGTAGGTGATGTCGCATGTTCAAGAGACTTCGAAGCAAAAAAACGTATCAAGCCAAGTGGATGAAGTTTATGATGCTGGGGATGTTTATAGCAGCCATATTTTACATTCCAATGTATTTTTTCGCAGAAAGCGAGATTCTTAGGCTCGCAATACTATTAGTATTTTTACCAGTAATCACAAATATGGTGAACAAGGTTGTTGACAAACGATTTGATATAAATCCTTCAGTTGACATTAAGATGTATGACTACATGCAAGCGCTTGACTTGGGCGTTGAAATGTCTTGGACGGCACCAGAATTTATTGTCGAGGCCAGAGAAAATTTAGCATTTGTAGAAATTGAAAATATTGGTGATGCTTTTCTCAGCAAGATTAAAATTGTTCCGAACCACAACAAGAAAAAAGGAAATGAAATATTTGATGTTCCCTTTCCCCTACCCAAGGGCGAGAAACTGTATTTCGTGTTGCCCACGTCGTATTTACAGCACGAAGAAAGCAGCCTAAGTATAATCTGCTACTCTTATGGGATAGATGACGCGAAAAGATTTTCCGCCCCTATTATCGATTTAGGTAGGTATAAGACTTTTTCAAAAATATCTTTTTCATGTGAGCTGAAAGAGAGGAAGAAAGACAAGAGAGTGTGTGTAAGAATCGCCTTTTAGCAAGCGCAAAATACCCAACTTTGTTATGGAAGAGGATAACTTGCATGACAAGAAATTATTTGCAATGTGCCACGCACCAACCTCACCGGCATGAAACTGGTGAGGTTGGTGCGTTCGTGAGACGCTGAAATGACTACTTCCCCGCTGCGACCTGGGCGGCTTGAGCCTGATCAAAATTGGGGTTGAAGGCGTAGAAGTTTTTGCAGTCTAGGTTGTCTTGGGCTATGCGTAGGGCTTCACCAAACCGCTGGTAATGCACAATCTCACGCTCGCGCAGAAAACGTATCGCGTCTTTGACGTCGGGGTCGTCTGCCAGCCGCAGAATATTGTCGTATGTAGTGCGGGCCTTTTGCTCTGC
>WRAV01000014.1 GCA_009780025.1 Oscillospiraceae bacterium
GGCTCCGATCACGACGTTTGACTGGACATACGCCGGGTTCTACGGAGCGGAGGTACGCACGGAGCCATTGGCACCACCGGTAGTTGGTCACCACCAGACGGATCTTATCTGGACGTTGATACCTGGTATAAATCCGTTCCCGTCGTAGGAGACAGCAGGGCAGAGCGAACAAACGAAGAAACCCCACCATCCATTATTATTGGGATGGTGGGGTTTGGCTGCTTCTAGCGTAGCCGACTTGCCACCGGAGCCAAAAGGTGGTACAATACCCGGAAAGCGAAAAGGGGATAGACGTATGCTTAATACGGACTTTGGCTCGAAGTTTGGCAGCGAGGGCCTTACTTTTGACGATGTGCTGCTCGTGCCGTCGTACACCGACTTTATGCCGGCACAGGCGGATATTTCTGTCCGGCTCTGCCGCGATATCCGGCTGAGCGCGCCGCTCTTAACCGCCGCCATGGACACCATAACCGAGTCCTCGATGGCCATCGCCATGGCCCGGGAGGGTGGCGTTGGGATTATCCACAAGAACATGAGTGTTGAGCGCCAGGCTGACGAGGTCGACAAAGTAAAGCGCAGCGAGAACGGGGTTATCGTAAATCCATTCTCGCTCACACCCGAAGACCATGTTTACGACGCCGAAGCGCTGATGGGCAAATACCGTATCTCCGGGGTGCCTATTTGCCAGAACGGCAAGCTGGTGGGAATCATCACCAACCGTGACATGCGCTTTATCTCCGATATGAACTTGCAGATTAAGACGGTGATGACCAGCGAAAACCTGGTCACCGCCCCCGAGGGTACCACCCTTGTAGAGGCCCAGGAAGTGCTACGCCGCCACAAAATCGAGAAGCTGCCCATTGTGGACGACAAGGGCTACCTAAAGGGGCTCATAACTATAAAGGATATCGAGAAAATGTCGCGGTACCCGCACTCGGCGCGGGATAGTGGTGGGCGGCTGCTCTGCGGCGCGGCTATAGGCGTGACCAAAGATATGATAGATCGCATCGATACCTTGGTTAAAGCCGAAGTCGACCTGCTCAGCCTGGACAGCGCCCACGGGGACAGCAAGAACATTATTGACGCGGTAGGCGCAATTAAGAATAAGTACCCGGACGTTCCGCTGGTAGCCGGCAACATTGCGACAGCCGAGGCGGCCGAACACCTGATCGAAGCCGGTGCCGACTGCCTTAAAGTCGGAATGGGGCCGGGGTCTATCTGCACCACGCGGGTGGTGGCCGGTATTGGTGTGCCGCAGATTTCCGCTATCTACGAGGTGGCCTGTGTGGCCGCGAAAAAGAACATTCCGGTGATAGCCGATGGTGGGATAAAGTATTCCGGCGACATCGTAAAGGCACTGGCCGCCGGGGCGAGCGCTGTGATGATGGGCTCGCTGCTGGCCGGTTGCGAGGAATCCCCCGGCGAGGTCGAGCTTTACCAGGGTCGCCGATTTAAGACCTATCGTGGGATGGGCAGCATGGCTGCTATGGCTGAGGGCTCCAAAGACCGCTACTTCCAGGAGGACAACAAAAAGCTGGTGCCAGAGGGTGTCGAGGGCCGGGTGCCGTACAAGGGCACAGTTTCCGAGACTGTATTCCAGATGTTGGGCGGTCTGCGCAGCGGTATGGGCTATTGCGGTTGCCGCAGTATCGAGGAGCTGCACCAGAAGGCCAGGTTTATACGCATAACTAACGCCAGCCTGGTCGAGAGCCACCCCCACGATGTTTATCTAACAAAAGAGGCACCGAACTACTCGGCTAATTTATAATAAAAAAGTGGCGGGATGTGCAACCATCCCGCCACTTTGTGGCACCCCTCCAAGGAGGGGAATTTTCACTATGCTAAAAAGTTGCTATTCCCCTCCCTGGAGGGGTGGCGCGTATGCGCCGGGTGGTCGTCCCCTACTTTGTCCTCTGCCGAAAATCAATCCGCTTTTCGCAGCTTTGTATAAGGTTAAACAGGCTGGACGCCCACATTGGGTATGTATCGGTGAGTATCTCGGTGGAGAGCGCTAGGCGCTCGGGTTTTTCTACCGGCTCAAGGCCGGGCAGGGGAGTGCCGCGCGCAACCGAAAGGGCGTTTGCCTGGCAGATATCCATGGCGGCGCCGGTGTAGTCAAGGGCCGTCTGCAGAGGCAAGATAAACATAGCCTCCTGGTTTTTGGGGTTTGCCGCGTATGTAAGGCGTAGCATCTTGTAGAGCGCAAGCATCATATAGGCAGAGGCCTCGCCGATAAGCGCCCTCGAGCCGGTTTTTGCTAGAAGGTCAAACAGCACGTGCTGGGAGTTTGCCAGCAGCTTTTTGCTGAGCACAGGCAGCACAAGGCCGCGGTTTTCACGCTCACCGCCCTCGGCCTCGGGGAGGTCGTCAACGGCCAGGGTAGCGCCCTGCCGCTCAGGCGAGCGCCCTAGCAGGTAGTCGCAGGAGACGCCGTAGTAGTCGGCGCAGCGCACCAAAAAGCTCAGGCCGCACTCGCGAATTCCCTTTTCGTAGTGAGAAAGCAGCGCCTGAGAGATGCCCAGATCAGCCGCAGCGTTCTTCTGGCTGAACCCCTTCTCTTTGCGCAGTAGAGTGAGAATACGCGGGAAATCCGAATTCATACGTCAGCCCTCCAAAGTTACGGTATGTATATTATATAGGTAGCACAACAATTTGTAAAGGAGCAGTTCGCGATATTTCACATTTTTTCGACTTTAACAGCTTAGCGAGGGATTTTTTATGATATCTTACAAAATTCATCTGATTCGCTCGGGCAGCGCTTCTGAGGGGCACGGTCAACTGCTTATCGGGCAGGAGGACTTGCCATTGTCGCGGAGCGGGCAGGAGAAGCTCGAACGCTTGCAACAGGCTGGCGGCTACCCGCAAGTCGACCGGCTGTACGCGAGCCCGCTTGCGCGTTGCTTACAAACCGCGGAAATCCTTTACCCGGGCTACTCCACGCACCAGGTGGAGGGGCTAAAGGACACCTGCCTGGGCGAGTTTGAGGGTAAGAGCTTTGAGCAGTTGAAAGATTTGCCGGCCTTTACCGCCTGGCTGCACAACTCACAAGCAAGCCCGCCGCCCGGCGGCGAGAATGTTGAGGACTTTATGGCCCGAGTGAGCGCCGCCCTCGACGGCGTAGTACGGGGTATGATGCGCGAGCGGATAACAAGCGCTGGGGTAATCACACACGGCGGGGTAATTATGACGCTGATGGCGGCGGTGGCGTTGCCACGGCTGCCGATCCACCAATGGGCGGTGGCGCACGGGCAGGGGTACACTTTGCTGACCAGCGCGCAACTTTGGATGCAGGGCGGCTGCGCCGAGGCATTTGCCCTACTTCCGGAGCGGCCCGAAGCCACTGAATGAAAGGGAAAACTTCCTCCCATAATATGGATATGTGGACAGGCGAGTATATATGTGCGCCATGTACACTAACGGGGAGGAAGATGCATGTCATTTTACGCCGCTATAAAGAAGAGCGCAAAAACGGCCCTGGCAGGCAGGCGGGGAGCCGGGGCGGTCGCGACCCTGCTTGTGCTGGGTGCTTTGGCCACGCTGGGTGCCATGGACTTTTTTGCGCTGCGGATGTTCGCGCCACCGCCGAGCGATTACTGGCGCAGCGGCGCGGTCGAGCCAACTTACTTTCTGCGGGTGTTTTTCGGCCAAAGCCCCCAAGAGTTGATTATCGCCGGGCTGGCGCTGGCCACGTACCTTATGCTGCTCGCCCCGCTGTTTTTAGGTATGGCGCGCTGGCATTACGTCCTCATACAGGGGGATCGGCCCAACACTGGTGAGCTGCTGCATTTTTTTAGGGGCGGGCGCAGGTACGGCAGGGCGGTCTGGCACAACGTACAGTTAACGCTGCGCTGCCTGGGGTGGGGGATAGTTTTTTTGGCGTTGCCGTCCGGTTTGCTGAGCATCTGTGTGCGTTTTCTACTGATAGACGGGCTGACCCGCACCACCCGGATGATCGCCAGCGTTGGAATAGTAGTGGCTTTTGCCCTGCTGGTGATGGCAGCTGTTCTCTACGCGATTTACCTGGGCAAGTACGCTTTGAGCGGCTACCTGCTCTGCGAGAGCGACAGGATTAGCGTTCGCCAGGCGCTACGCACATCTATACGCTACACCAAGGGGTACCGGGGGGTTAAGTTTTTGTTTACGCTTTCGTTTGCGGGGTGGTATCTGCTTGTGCCGGCCACGCTATTGGTTGCGCTGGTTTTTGTGCTGACTTATCACATGGCCGGAGAGACCGTGTTTGCCCGGTACCTTGTCGAGAAGAATCGTGCTGAACTTTCGCCGGTTACTCGGGAGTTTGGGGGCGCGGCGTAAGTCTTGTTCTTTCTTTGATTTTTTGGTATCATGGTGAGGAGTAAAGTAGGAAAGGAGAGCGACACGTGGAACAGTTGCGGGAAGAGCGCCGGTACACTTATGCGGATTATTGCACGTGGGATGACAACGAGCGCTGGGAGTTGATTGACGGCGTACCATATGCAATGTCTCCGGCACCTAGGCCAAGACACCAGAATATTGCTGGAGAGATTTATGGGCAGTTGCGCGGCTTTTTAAAAGGAAAGCCATGCAAGGCTTTGATTTCGCCGCTTGACGTGCGGTTGAATGCCGACGGCGAAGATGACACGGTTGTGCAGCCTGACGTTGTGGTGATTTGCGACCGCGCCAAAATTGACGACAAAGGCTGCAAAGGCGCACCTGATCTGGTGGTTGAGGTTCTCTCTCCTTCCACCTCCCGGCGTGACAGATGGGAGAAGTTGAACCTTTACAGACGTTGCGGAGTGCGCGAATACTGGATTGCGGATCCGGACACAAACACGCTGCAAGTGTGTACGCTACACGAGCAGCAATATATAGTTACGGTATATGCGGAGATTGATACAGTGTCGGTCAGTGCCTTGCCCGGCTGCGAAATTAATCTGCACGATGTCTTTGAGCAGCTGTAGTGGCGCGAATTCATTTTTACCGGCAAGCAGCAACACATAGGGGGCAATCACATAATGAGAAGAGAACTCAGCAGCAAGTACGACCCTTCCGGGGTTGAGGACAGAATCTATGCATTTTGGGAGGACGGCGGCTTTTTCGCGGCCCAGGCCGGCAGCGGCAAGGAGCCGTATACAATCGTCATGCCTCCGCCCAACATCACCGGGCAGCTGCACATGGGCCACGCGCTGGACAACACGCTCCAGGACCTGCTAATCCGCTACCGTCGTATGCAGGGCCGGGAAGCTCTCTGGCTGCCGGGCACCGACCACGCGTCTATCGCGACTGAAGCCAAGATTGTTGACGCCCTCAAAGCCGAGGGGCTGAGCAAAGATTCGCTGGGTCGGGAAGGTTACTTAAAGCGTGCCTGGGAGTGGAAGAGCGAGTACGGCGGCCGGATTGTCGGCCAGCTGCGCAAAATCGGCTCGTCCTGCGATTGGGGCCGCGAGCGGTTCACCATGGACGAGGGGTGCAGCAAAGCGGTGGTTGAGGTCTTCAACCGCCTGTACGAGCGTGGGCTGATTTACCGCGGTGAGCGGATTATCAACTGGTGCCCCAGCTGCCTGACTTCACTCTCGGACATTGAGGTTGAGCATGAGGAGCGGGTCGGCCATTTCTGGCAGATACGCTATCCGCTCAGCGATGGCAGCGGCTACATCGAGGTTGCCACCACCCGCCCGGAGACCATGCTGGGCGATACCGCTGTGGCTGTCCACCCGGAGGACGAGCGGTATAAGCACCTGATTGGCAAGACGCTGATTCTGCCGCTATTGGAGCGCGAAATTCCGATCATAGCCGATGAATATGTCGACCCGGAATTCGGTACGGGTGCAGTTAAGATTACCCCCGCACACGACCCTAACGACTTTGAGGTCGGGTTGCGCCACGACCTGCCCCTACTCAACGTGATGACTGAGAGCGCAGTGATAAACGAGAACGGCGGCAAGTACCAGGGCATGAAGCGGTACGAGGCTCGCAAAACAATCGTCGCCGACCTGGAGGCCGCCGGGCTGCTGGTCAGCGTGCGCGAGCACGCCCACAATGTCGGTGGTTGCTACCGCTGCGGCGAGACCGTCGAGCCCTGGGTAAGTATGCAATGGTTTGTCAAAATGTCTCCGCTGGCCGAGCCGGCAATTGAGGCTGTACGTAGCGGCGAGATAAAATTTGTCCCTGAGCGGTTTGAGAAAATATACTTCAATTGGATGGAAAACATACGGGATTGGTGTATCTCTCGCCAGATTTGGTGGGGCCACCGTATCCCGGCCTGGTACTGCCAAGGCTGCGGCGAGAGTATTGTAGCGCGGCAGGCACCAACCACCTGCCCTAAGTGCGCCGGCAAAAACTTTGCCCAGGACGAAGATACGCTTGACACCTGGTTCTCCTCTGCGCTATGGCCGTTTTCGACCTTGGGCTGGCCGGAAAAAACCGATGATCTTAGCTACTTTTACCCGACCAATGTGCTGGTGACGGGGTACGATATTATATTCTTTTGGGTAGCGCGGATGATTTTCTCCGGCGTAGACGAGATGGGCGAGCCACCGTTTGACACCGTATTTATCCATGGGTTGGTGCGGGACGCGCAAGGGCGCAAGATGTCAAAGTCGCTGGGCAACGGGGTTGACCCGCTGGATATAATCGCCGAGTACGGTGCGGACGCTCTGCGGTTTACCCTGGCTACCGGCGTTTCGCCGGGGAACGACCTGCGCTTTTCGGACGAGAAGTGCAAGGCTAACCGCAACTTTTGCAACAAAATCTGGAACGCGGCACGCTATCTGCTGATGAACTTAACCCCTGACGCTAAACCCGGTGAGCTGCCGGATCAGCTGGCCATGGAGGATAAGTGGCTGCTCAGCAAGTATAACGACCTTGTGGGCGAAGTTACCGCAAATCTTGACAAGTTCGAGCCTGGGGTGGCCGCAGGCAAGCTCTATGACTTCTTTTGGGACGTGCTCTGCGACTGGTATATCGAGCTCTCCAAGTCCCGGTTCCAGGAGGGCGGCGAGGCCGGTGAGCGGGCGGGGCAAGTGCTGCTCTATGTCATGGAGGGCGCGCTGAGGCTTATGCACCCGTTCATGCCTTTCATCACCGAAGAGGTTTGGCAGGCGCTGCCACATACCGGCGAGACCCTAATGCGCGCACCCTGGCCGGTGCACGACCAGGCGCTCTCCTTCCCGCAAGAGGAGCGCGAGTTCAGCATGATAGTAGCGGCAATCGGTGCTATCCGTGCACGCCGTGCAGAGATGAACGTGCCGCCATCCAAGAAGGCTCGGCTGCAGATCGAGACCCAGCAAGCCGCGGTATTCGCGCAGGGTGTGCCGTTCATAGAACGCCTAGGTAGCGCGAGTGAGATTGAGATCGGCAACGCTTTCCCGACACAGGGCGCGGTTCAGGTGCTCACCAGTGATGCGCGGATACTTATCCCGCTCGCCGAGCTCATTGACCCAGAAAAAGAGCGTGCCCGCCTCACCAAAGAGAAGGCAGCCGCGCAAAAAGATATAGAGGCGCTTGAGAAAAAGCTTGGCAGCCCCGGGTTTGTCGAGAAGGCAAAGCCCGAAGTTGTCGCGGCCCAGCGGGAGAAGCTGGAGAGTGTGAAGCAGCTGCTGGGCAAGATTGAGGAGAGTTTGGCGGGGTTGTAGGAGGAGGTTCCGCACAAACCGACTTGTAGGTGACGCATACCCGGGCGTCCCGGCCAATTGATGTAGCTTATGGGTGGGTTAGGGGCCGATGGCAATCATTCTGGGCATTTGATGCAGCGCCGGTGTAATTGGAGCGGGTCGCTCAGTGCGCGACCCCTACAACGCCGGCCCAGCGGGAATTTGTGGGTCGATTGCCTGTTTGCCATCCCGACGATATAAACTCACACCATGTAGTGTGCGGCCAGATGCGCCGCACAACAACCGAAAGGACAACGAATGACCAAGCACCACAAAACCCTAGAACTAGACAAAGTCTTAGCGCTGCTGGCAGACCACGCCGGCAGCGCCGCAACCCGTACCATTGCGCTCGAGCTGCGCCCGGCGCAGTCTGTGCGGCAGGCGGGGGCGCTGCTTGCCCTTACGGTGGAGGCCCACCGACTCTGCGGGCGGCAGGGTACGCCGTCTATCGTGCTGCCAGATATGAGGGACCCGCTTAAGCGGGTGGAGCTGGGTGCGGCACTTAGCCTGCGGGAGTTGCTGGATATAGCACGCCTGCTCTCCACAGGGCGGGGGCTGCAAACCTGGAAAAAGCGCTCGGGTGGGGAGGCTAAGGACTGCGCCAATCCGCTTGATTCCCTGTTCAAGCTGTTATACGCCGACAAAGGCCTAGAGGAAGACCTGACCGGGGCCATTCTCTCGGAGGAGGAAGTGCACGACCGGGCCAGCGGCGAGCTCTACGATATTCGCCGGAAGATACGCACAGCGCACTCTAAGGCACGGGATATACTCGACAAAATTATCCGCTCGAGCACCCACCAGAAGCATTTGCAGGAGCAGCTGGTGACTATGCGGAGCGGGCGGTTTGTGGTACCGGTGCGCGCTGAGTTCCGTGGGGAGATTAAAGGACTGACCCACGACACCTCGGCCAGCGGGGCAACTGTCTTCGTCGAACCGATGAGCGTGGTCGAGCAAAACAACTTAATCCGCGATCTTGAGGCCGCCGAACGCCGGGAAATTGCCCGGATACTTTTGGAGTTTTCGCAGCGGGTTGGCGCAGTCAGCCGAGAGCTCGAGGGCAGCTACGACGCGCTGATTGAGCTCGACCTCATCTTTGCCAAAACCCGCTTGGCCGACAGTATGAAGGCAAGCGAGCCGATTCTGGTGAGCGAAGGCGGGACGCACTTAAAGAAGGCGCGACACCCGCTTATTCCGGCTGATAAAATTGTGCCTATCGATATATGGCTGGGCGATGAGTTCGACACCCTGGTTATAACCGGGCCCAATACCGGTGGTAAGACAGTTGCACTCAAGACCCTGGGGCTGCTGACCCTGATGGCCGGCTGTGGTCTGCTGCTGCCGGTGACCGAAGAGAGCCGGGTGCGCTATTACGAGAGTGTGCTGGCCGACATTGGGGACGAGCAAAGTATAGAGCAAAGCCTGAGCACATTTTCGGGGCATATGACCAATATCGTCTCTATCTTGGGCCAGGCGGGCCGCGACAGCCTTGTGTTGATGGACGAGCTGGGCGCAGGTACCGACCCCGTTGAGGGCGCGGCGCTGGCGGTTGCCATAATAGACCATCTGCGCGGGGTGGGCGCAAAGACAGCCGCCACCACCCACTACGCCGAGATAAAAATGTACGCCCTGCAGACCCCTGGCGTCGAGAACGCCAGCTGCGAGTTCGACGTCAACACCTTGCGGCCGACCTACCGACTGCTGATCGGTACCCCGGGGCGCTCAAACGCGTTCGCGATTAGCGGGCGGCTGGGGCTACCCGAGCATATAATCGAGGCTGCGAAAGCCGGGGTCTCTCGCGAAAACACCCGGTTCGAGGAGCTGGTGCAGAGCCTTGAGAGCACCCGCAATGCGCTTGAATCCGAGCGTGAGCAGGCAGAGCAGATCCGCCGACAAGCCGAGCAAGCCCGCCAAAGGGCAGAGAAAGCTCTGGAAGAGACCGAAAAGCAGAAGGAATCCGCTCTGAACAGCGCCAGAGAGCAAGCTAAGTCCCTGGTAGAGCAGGTGCGATTTGATTCCGGCCGGCTGCTCGATGAGCTCGACGCACTAAAAAAACAGAAAGATAAGGCTGACTTTGCAGCAAATGTGGCAGATATACGCACTACGTTTAAGAGCTATCTCACTGATCTTGAAAATAGCGCCGATCCTGTGCGCGAAAAACCACGGGATGAAAACTACCGTCTGCCACGTCCACTCAAATCCGGGGATGTGGTCACGCTGGTGGAGTTTGGCAGCCAGGGCATCGTAATTACTCCGGCGGACGTGGGCGGCTTCGTGCAGGTACAGGCGGGGGCGCTCAAGACCAAAGTGCACCAGGACAACTTGCGCCTGGTCGAGGCGCCCAAAGCCACCTTGAGCGGGGGATCGGTCAGCATAAAGCAGGTGGTAGGCAGCGTAAAGGCCCAGGCATCATCTTCGGTCAGCCTGCGGGGGATGCGCTTTGAAGAGGCAATGCTCGAGCTTGAACGATTTTTGGACAATGCGGTGTTGTCTGGGCTGCCCAGCGTGACTGTCATACACGGCAAGGGCACGGGTACCCTGCGCGATGCGGTTCGAAAGTGTCTAAGGGCGCACAAAAGCGTGCGCAGCTTCCGGCAGGGGGCGTACGGAGAAGGCGAGGCAGGGGTTACCATTGCCGAACTGAAATAAGTTTGGGCCGCCCCTCACTAGCTGGGAAATTTATGTATTATTACTTGCAAAATATCTTGACTAGCAGTATAATGATGTGCATATGGTACAAGGGAGTTGAGTGCTTTGGCGATAAAAGCAACTACTGTGCGCATAGAGCTCGCGGTGCGAAAACAGGCTGAGGAGATGCTTGAAGAAATAGGCATGGACCTCAACACTTACCTGACCGCAAGCGTGAAGGCGCTGGTAAGGGAGAGAAAAGTACCGTTCGAGATGGCAACCGCTCAGTATATAGCCGACCAAGCTACATATAAAAAGCCGGCAGAAACCGGGGGGAGAGCGCTTACTTTTGCGTACCCTGCCCAGACGGAACATGTGCAGGACACAGCCGACGACGCGGTGCCGGAAGAGCCGATACAGTCCCAGCGGGAAGCCGCTTACCCGACCCTGATGGTCACCAAGCAACAATATACAACCGATCATGCGACACTTGAAAAACTGGCCCAGGCAGAAATAGAAGCCGCCGACCCCGACACAGAGCTGCTCCGCCACGAGGACGTATTCTACAAGATACGAGAGCGACACGCCTATGAAATATGAAGTTTTGTACCTCCCCATAGCCGGACGGGATATTCTGGGAATATGCGATACACTGCCTGGCCATTCCGGTAAGGCAAGGCGACTGCTCGGGGAGATTGAAAGCAAGCTCAAGCTCCTTGAATTTATGCCGCGCATGTGGCCGCCACTGCACGCAAAACCGGAATTCTGGCGGATGGACTTAGAGGACCACGAGCTCATCTACAAAGTTGATGACGCCCGGCGCAAGGTTATAGTTTACCGCGTTTTAGCGGTGGACGTCGGCGAGCAGCTGAGCGGTGGCGCAGGCTATGCCCATGCAGGCAAAAGCCTCCCGGCACTTGAGTTGATAGAGGCCGAAGGCGAGTAACAACATATAGCGAGAAAAATTAGCGGCAGTTGGGAAGCGTCCCAATCTGCCGCTTTGTGCTGCTGTAAGCTGCCTACCAGCTGCTGTCGTAGTTGTTGCGGGAAGTTTTGTTGCCACCCGAGTAGAGCCAGCCGCAGATAGCTGAAGTCAACGGCACGGCCGAGAAAATCCCAAAACTGCCCACAAGTGCGCGCAAAATCTCCACGCTTATTATCTCTTGATTGAATATCTGTAAAAGCGAGGTGCCATGAGAGTAAAAGGTAATTAGCAGTATCAGCGAGAGCGAGCTGCCGATATACGCAAGAATCAAGGTGTTGAGCATGGTGCCCAGAATATCTTTGCCGATATTAAGCCCGGACTTGAAGATCTGTCCGAATCCGCCGCTCTCGCCGCCAGCAAGTTTTACCTCCCACAGGGAAGAGGCGATAGAGGTGGACACGTCCATGATAGCGCCCACCGCCCCGATAATCACGCCGGCAAAGACAATAGCGCTCAGGCTAAGCGGTTCCGCGAGGGGTAGCGAGTGCAAAAACTGCGAATCGTGGTCGATCACGCCGGTAAGGTTAAGTATAATGTCCATAAGTAGCATCAACAAAGCGGCGACGAACACCCCGCCAAGGCAGCCCAGAATAGCTGAGAGTGCTTTGTGGTTGGGACCGATGACAATAACCAAGCTTGAGATTACTATGTAAATGCTTACAAGAATCGCTACTAGGTGGATGCTATGCCCGTTAAGAATAGCGGGTACCAAAACCCAGAAAACTGCGAGGCAGGTAAAGCCAAGGGCAATGATTGAGTTAAGCCCCTTAAGCCGGCCCAATAGCACTATCAGTGCCAGCAGCACCGCACCTAAGGTTATAACATAGTTTATCCGCATGTAGTCCACAAAAGTGTAGAGGCCCAGCCCATGGTTGTAAGTAATCAGTATGCGATCCCCGGCCGCGACCTCCCGCTCTCTGACGGCCATGAGGTCGTCCAGGGGGTGCTCGGCCAACAGGATTTCGCCACGGCGCTCGCCGCGGGTTACCTGCGCGCTGAATATTACATCGACGCCGGTTATGGTAAAGCCTTCGGCTATCTCGTGTTGCCATTCGTCCCGCTCTATAATCTCGACCACGCGTGCTTGTAAGACAGCATCGGTTGCCGCGAAGTCGTCTTGGTAGATGGTGAGGTCAAGCCCCCGAGAGGCAAGCGCCCACCCCGCAAAGAGGAAGGCTGCCGCCAATGTCCAGGATATTATGCTGTGGCGAATGCCATGTGAATTCATGATTTTGCTCCTTTGCGGGGGTAGTCTGGCTTTTACAGAGAATACCATATAGCGGGCCGCAAAGCAAATGAGGGCTGGGGTGAGTAATATTATTGCGAACCCTATCGATTCATGGTACAATATGGTCCTGCCGGAGAAATCTGGCTGTATGTAAACAATGAGAGGGGTCGTCGCCATGACAAAAAAACAACGTGCCGCCGCTATTGTGCGCGCCCTTGAAATAGAGTATCCCGAGGCCATCTGCTCCCTCGAGCATGTAGAGCCTTACCGGCTGCTTATCGCTGTAAGGTTGGCTGCCCAGTGTACTGACGCCCGGGTAAATAAGGTGACGCCGATACTCTTCGGGAAGTACCCAACTCTGGAAGCGTTAGCCGGTGCCGACGTTGCTGACGTGACCGAAATTGTCCGGCCATGCGGATTGGGCAACACAAAGGCCCGGGATATAGTGGAAATGTGCGCGCTGCTGATCACTCGCCACGGCGGCGTGGTGCCAGACGAGATGGAAGAGCTGCTGAAGCTGCCCGGGGTAGGCCGCAAAACCGCCAACCTGATTCTCGGGGACGTGTATGGCAAGCCGTCCGTGGTCTGCGACACCCACTGTATTCGCATTACAAACTTGATGGGTCTTTCGACCTCCAAAAACGCGCTGATAGTTGAGCGGCAGCTCCGAGAGATACTGGAGCCCGAAAAGTCAAACGACTTCTGCCACCGGCTTGTGCTGCATGGCCGCGCGGTCTGTAAAGCGCGCAACCCCGACTGTCCGGTCTGCTGTGCCAAAGACCTCTGCGACGCCGGCAAAAAAATCGAACGGTAGGTGCGGGGTTCCGCCCCCGCCCGCGGCTGATGTAGATGAATACAAAAAATGATGCACCTTGCGTAGGAGGCGCATCAGAGTGCAGCTTCCCCACAAAGTGCATCAAACACCGCAAATGGTCGGGTATGGAAGCCCGACCCTACATATGTAGCCTAATGCGGATCCGGTGGCAGCTGGTCGGTTAGGTCACTTAGTGGCCAGCCCTGAACTTCCTGTGCGCCTTCCGTCGGAAGAACCCGTGTCCACTCTCCCTGCCTGGCGATGGGTTCCAACTCGGGCTCCTTTTCAGTGGGCTCCTCTTCGACAGGTTCCTCCACGGCGGGTGTCTCAGGCTCTGGCAGATACTCGTCTTCGAAAGGCGGGCAATCGTCCATAATGGAAAAGCACTCTGGTGGGCACTGCTGCTCGATTGGCGGCTCGCACTCGGGCGGACACTCCTCGCCCGCGGCCGCAGCGTGGTCTTCTGCTGGTGGGATTTGTGTGTCTGGCGGAATCTCGGGCCGGCAGATTTCTTCGGTGGACGGTTCACATTTTGGGCGACACTTCCACCCCGCGTGGAAAACTTTGCCGCAAACAGCGCAGCGGCGAACCCCCCGCCACTGTCCGAACTCGGCTTGGCATGGATTGCAGTTACATCTCATTGGCAAGCACCTCCTGGTGATATATTCTATGCGGTGTGCAAAAAAAAGTTACCGTTATTGCAGCAAAACGCAGCAAATGTCGCACTATATATTCAGAAGGGCATGTTTATTGTGATTAAATCGCCGCTTTGATGAGTTTTCATCAGGCGGATTTTTTTGCTGCAAAGCGCAGGTGGCAAAAATATTTCCAGGCATTGCAGCAAACTGCCGTGAGCACTACACTTATATAACAGATGCGCGCCCTTGTGCAACATCAAACCGCCGCTTTAAGGGGATTTTCGCCGAGCGGCTTTTTTTGTCGCAAAATGCGTTGCTGTGCCAATTTGTCACTGTATTGTAATAGCTAATCGGTTTTGGCTGCAATGCGCCGGATACACTATTATAGAAGCGAAAAAAGCGGCCAATATATGTGAATATATGCTTTTATTTTAGGAAATATGTGTTATACTAATTAAAGTGACCGCAACATGATATGCTTTAATTCTTGGTGGGTAAAAGCCAATAGAGCGCTCAACCCCAAACGTCGCCGGCAGAAAGTCACCCACAACCGGAAGTTTTACATTAGTAAAAAAAACCGCGCCCACCGCGCGTTTACCACAAGTATACAGCAAAGGAAGATACCCCCTTGGAAAAATTCATTCTCAAAGGCGATACCCGCTTGGCGGGAGAAGTTGAAATCGGCGGGGCCAAGAACGCGGTTGTGGCCATTATTCCAGCCGCTATTTTGGCGCAGGGGCGTTGCGTTATTCACAATGTGCCCAACATAAGCGACGTGAGCATACTCCTAAAAGTCCTTTCGGAGATGGGCGCAAGCGTAAACTTTCTCAGCAAAAACACGGTGGAGATCGACACCACCGACACGATAAACCCATACGTACCCTACGAGCTTGCCAGGCATTTGCGGGCGTCGTACTACTACCTCGGCGCGCTTATTGGCCGGTGTGGCAGAGCCAGTGTATCCATGCCGGGCGGGTGTTCTTTGGGTGTGCGCCCGATCGATCAGCATATCAAAGGGTTTGAGAGCCTGGGCGCCAGCGTGTCAATCGACCACGGTGTCATCAACACCGAGATTGCCGATAATCTGGTGGGTTCTCATATCTACTTTGACGTGGTCTCGGTTGGGGCCACCATAAACGTTATGCTCGCTGCCGTGCGGGCAAAAGGCCTGACCATACTCGAAAATGTGGCAAAAGAGCCGCATATAGTCGACCTTGCAAACTTCCTCAACACTATGGGGGCCGACGTGCGCGGGGCCGGCACCGATGTCATAAAAATCCACGGGGTGGACATTATGCGCGGGTGCGAGTACACTATCATCCCCGACCAGATAGAAGCCGGCACATATATGATCGCTGCGGCAGCCACCGGCGGCGACGTGCTGATCAAAAACGTGATTCCTAAGCACATGGAGTCTATTTCCAATAAACTGATAAGTGCCGGTGCAACCGTGGACGAGTACGACGACAGCATCCGGGTGCGCAGGCTAGGTTCGATTTTGCCCACACCGATAAAGACCATGTCTCACCCCGGCTTCCCGACCGATATGCAGCCACAGTTCACCGCAATGCTCACCCGCGCCGAGGGTACGAGCATGATAACCGAGGGCATCTGGGACAGCCGCTTCCGCTATGTAGATGAGCTCGCCAGGATGGGCGCGAATATCCAGGTAGACGGCAAGGTAGCTGTGGTGCAAGGCGTCGAGAAGCTCAAAGCTGCGCCGGTAAAAGCAAGCGATTTGCGTGCGGGTGCCGCCCTCATGATAGCCGCCCTCTGCGCCGAGGGCGAAACCGAGATTGAGGATATATACCACATAGAGCGCGGGTACGAGGACGTGGTGGATAAGTTCCGGTCGCTGGGCGCGGATATAAGGCGGATCGATGTGCCGGATGTGGATATTCCAGCGGCGTTGTAACAGAGAATAGAAAAACGGGCGATGTATTCGCCCGTTTTTAGCGTTCACCATCAAAAATGGATGATATAATATCAATCACCTGCCGGAGCAAATCCTTCGGAATCTTTTCGATAAATCTTGGGGTTCTTGCTTCGACGTCAATGGTTCTAATTTGTTCGCATATTACAAATCCGGTTGTTTTTGTCCGTTCATTTAGTGCGATCCTAGTGGGGAAGGGTTTGAGCGTGTTTGTTATAGGGCAAACAACAACAAACCCTGTTTTGATATTATATAATTTCTGCTGACCACAAGAGCCGGACGATAACCGGATTGTTCATGTCCGTGTGTTGGCGAGAAGTCGAGAGCAACTATGTCTCCTTGCTCAAAGTTCAAATTAGCTCCCTCCCTGCCAGGTCGACTTGTTCTCCCCAGCTATATGGTTCTGGAGGTTCTCCATCCCAATCTTCAAAAAGTTTTTCTATGGACAGGCGTTCCCGTGCCGGCCTGATGATAAGCATTTTATCTTTCGCGACAATCTCGACATCTTCACTGTCTGATAGACCAACGACCTCCAATAAAGCTCTGGGAATCTGGACGCCATCGCTGTTCCCCCATCTAGTGATTTTAGCAATCATGCCGGGTCGCCTCAATTCATTCAGTAACGCTATAAGTATACCACAACCTTAGGTACAGCACAATGCAAAAAACTGTCTGTTAGATTTGTTACCCACCCCGCCTAAGCGCAGCCGCCAGCACTGTAATGTCGTCGTCATGACCATCGTGGCGGCGCATTTTTGCGGTTGTGGCCAGCTTTTCGCAGAGCCGCTGCATGTCCACGGACCGCAGCCCGCCAAGCTCGGCCTTTATCCAGTCGGCGCCGGTGTTGGTTACGCCGTCGCTGACCATCACGACAATGTCGCCCTCGTGGAGGGTGACGCTGCTCTTCTCAAACGAGACGCCGTGCAGGATGCCGGCAGGTAGGGAAGTACTCTCCAGGCAGCCGGCCTTGCCGCTCTTTATGATGAACGTGGGCGCGGCCCCGGCTTTGTAAAAGCTCGCCCTGCCGGTGAACAGGTCGACCGAGCAGACGTCTATGGTTGCTAGGGACTCATCCCCTGACTTTACCAGCAGGGCTGAGTTGACCATCTTGAGAGCGGCATCGTAGCCTACGCCCACACCTACAAGTTTTATAAGCAGGTCGCAGGCCATGGCCGAATCCACGGCCGCCGCGCCGCCGCTGCCCATTCCATCGGATAGGATAAAGTGTGCCCGCCCGCTCTTATTGCGGATAAAGTCGTAGGCGTCTCCGCAGAGGCGGTTTTTGCCGCTGGGCAGCTGGTAGGCCCCAAGCTCAACGCTGAATGTTGCCTTTTCGCTGAAAAGCAGGGTTGTGCTCTTCTCACGGGGGGTGAGCGCGGGTAGGTCGAAGTCGGTCTCGAGCAGGGCGCAGAGGTCGAGGGTCATTTTGGTGCGCGAAATCCGAGCCACCTGGTAGCCGGGGATGACTAACTCAATACTTATCCGCCCGGAGCCGTCGATCATGCAGCTAAGCCGCTGGACGGTTAGCCCCTGGCCGGTAAAATACTGGCTGACCCGCTCGGTTTTTTCCTGCTCGAAGGGGCTGGCGGCGGAGAGCTCGGCGGCGACCTCGCCGAGCATCATGGCCATGCCGTCAAACTGGTCTGTCAGAACCGAGCGAACCTTGCCCACTTTGCGGGCGGCGCCCTCCCGGGCAGTGTAAGCGGAAAACTGCACAGCCAGCTCGCCAAGCAGCTCGTCCAGCCTGCAGCAGGTTTGCAGCAGATGGAGCGGTATGCTCTCACGGGGGATTGCCCCCTGGCCTCGCAGCAGGGAGGTGGCGTCGGTCAGTGCCTCCATGGTCAAGCTATGGCGAAGCTGCCAGCAGGAGGTCTTCATTCCGCAACCGACGCAGACCCGCCCGGCTGTCCTCTCGATAATCACTTCGGGGCCGGGGCCCTCAAGCTTGCTAAGGCGCCTGGAGACCTCGCGTGTAGTCGAGCCGATATCCTCAAGGGCGGCGGAGTAGTCCTCCAGTCGTTCCCGCAACGAGCCCTGTATCTGGGCCTCCCCGCCCGGGGAACTAAGTCCACGCGGTGCAAAGCGCGCGAGCGCACCCTGTGGAATAGCGACGAAGATAGCGCTGGCCACAAACGCCTCGAAGATTGCAAGGTTTGCGCCTACGAACTCCAGAGTCAGCAGGGCGGTGCCGGTGTTCACCACAATGAACGCGCTGGCTGCCGCAAGCTTGCCGAACTGGCCCAACAGTCCGGCGCTCAGCCCGCCGAAGGCGTAGGCGGCAATTACGTATGTATAGTCCCCGCCGGCAAGCGCGATCGAGACCCCGGCGGCCACCCCGGCAACCGCCCCGCCGGCCTCCCGGGCAACGCGGGCGCTGAGCAGAACCATCACCACGGCCAAAACCCGTCCGGCGCTCAGCACACCGATGTTAATCGAAGAGAATGCCATAAGCGCGACACAGCCGGCGATTACAACGCAGGACTGCTCTGCCTTGCCGGCTCCAATCAGCCCGCTGGCAACCGTATAGCGGGCCCGGCTGAGAAAGTACGCCGCCCCGCACCCCAAAAACACCTCGGACAGCGTGCGAATGGAATCAAAAGCGGTGGCGCCGCTCAGTGCAAGCATGGCAATCCCGCTGATTCCCAGGCCGAGAAGACAGCTGCCTGCGGCCGCAAGATGCACGTTAGTGTCACCTATCCGCCCGGAAAACAGCCATTTGAACGCGATGACCAGCACGATCGCCGCCAGATACTGTGACCCCCATACCACCCCCTGACCAAACAACAGGTACCCGGCCATAGCGCCAAGGGCAGCCCCCAAAGAACTGCGCCCACCTGCGGCCGCAACCAGCGCCACTCCAAAAGGTGCCACGCCGCCAAACAATACAGCGCGGGACATCACAAGCCCGGCCGCACCAGCGCCAAGCAAAAGCAGCCAGTGCCCATAGCTCCCCACAAACTGTCGAACCACCGACGGCGAAACCAAGGCTAAATCGGTACCCCTGCGCATAGCTTGTCCCCTCCCGATCGGCAAATGGAATTTTTTGACATATATTAAATTATACTATACTTGCCAGGCCGGGGGGAAAGTTGTCGATTTGCCTTGTAGCGGACATGCCACACTGCTCTGCAATTCACCACGTGCATAATCGTCACAGTTGGACGGGGGATAGAGACCTGCCGTATATGGGCTTTGCCATTACCATGAAAAATTTCTCCGCTGTGTAAAGCAATAGTGCTTGACAGATGCGGCGTTCTTGTGTATAATTTGCCAGGTAACTTATAAGGAAGTGAGCGCGTGGTAACAAAAAACCTGGAAATCTCCATACTTCTTGACTACTACGGCGGGATGCTCACCGAAAAGCAGCGCGAGGTAGTGGAGTGGTACTACAACGATGACCTATCCCTGGCCGAGATTGCCGAGCACACCGGGATCACCCGGCAGGGCGTGCGCGATTCTATCAAGCGGGCAGAGGCTCAGCTGATTGACTGTGAGAGCCGGATGGGCCTGCGCACCCGCTTTGAGTGCATACAAAAATACCTGGATGAGATAACCGACCAAGCTGCTATGGTTCAGGACGAAGTCAGCAAGGTGCCTGGCGGCGGGTCGGTATACAATCGGGCGCAGAGGATTATTGAACTGACGGATCAGATTGCGTGGTAATATCAAAAACCGCGATGCCTGCTTGTGTGGGACAAAAAATCTACAGGCGAACATAGTTCGCCTGTACAAAAAACGGATTGCGTCGTAGGGGCGAACTGTGTTCGCCTGTCAATCTTTGCTGAGGCAAACCGAAAAGGAGGTGACCAAATGGCCTTTGACGGACTGAGCGAAAAACTGCAGGTAACGTTTAAGAAGCTGCGCGGGCGCGGCAAGGTTAAGGAATCCGACATCAAAGAGGTTATGCGGGAAGTTCGCCTGGCCCTGCTGGAGTCGGACGTCAACTACAAAGTGGCCAAGGAGTTCATCACCACGGTGACCGAGCGGGCTGTTGGCGCGCAGGTAATGGACAGCCTCACCCCCGCACAGCATATCATCAAGATAATCGACGAAGAGCTAACCGCCCTTATGGGCAGCGAACACCAGGGCATAAAGCTGCAAAACAAGCCGCCCACAATCATCATGATGTGCGGGCTACAGGGTGCGGGCAAGACCACACACTGCGCCAAGCTGGCCGGCTACTACAGGGGCCAGGGACGTCGCCCGCTGCTCGTAGCCTGTGATATTTACCGTCCGGCGGCTATTGATCAGCTAAAAGTTGTGGGCGAAAAAGTAAACGCCCCAGTCTTTGAGATGGGCAAGGAAAACCCAGTAACCATCGCTAAGAAAGCGGTTATGCACGCGCGTGACTACGGAAACGACATAGTAATTCTCGACACCGCCGGCCGCCTGCATATAGACACCGAGCTTATGACTGAGCTTGAAAACATCAAAGGTACTGTCGCACCCCACGAGATTTTGCTGGTGGTTGACGCCATGACCGGCCAGGATGCCGTAAATGTCTCCCAGTCTTTTGATGAGACCTTGGGTATCACCGGGGTAATCATGACCAAGCTGGACGGTGACACTCGCGGTGGTGCGGCGCTCTCGATAAAAGCCGTGACCGGCAAGCCTATAAAATTCGTAGGTATGGGCGAGCGGCTGGACGCACTCGAGCCCTTCCACCCAGACAGAATGTCATCCCGAATTCTAGGTATGGGCGACGTGCTCACACTAATCGATAAAGCCCAGGCAAATATCGATGAGAAGCAGGCCCAGCAGCTCCAGAAAAAGATCGAGAAGAATAAATTCGACCTGGAGGATTTGGTCGAGCAGATGCGCCAGGTGCGCAAGATGGGCTCGCTGGAATCCATTCTCGGGATGTTGCCGGGGGTGAACGTAAAGCTCGGCGAGGAAGAAAAGGCCGAAGGCGAGCGCAACCTCAAGATGATGGAGGTTATCATAAGCTCAATGACGCCTACCGAGCGCCGCAAGCCTGACCTGCTTAACCCAAGCCGCAAAAAGCGGGTAGCCGCCGGCAGCGGCACACGGGTAGAGGACGTTAACCGGCTGCTCAAGCAGTTCAAGGATATGCAGAAGATGATGAAGATGATGACCGGCAAAGGTGGCGGACGCAAAAAACGTGGAACCATGCCCGGCATGCCGGGAATGGGGTTTCCGTTTAGATAACAACTAACACTATACTTGAGCAATGGAGGTGAAACAGAAATGGCTGTTAAAATCAGACTACGCAGGATGGGCGCGAAAAAAGCACCCTTTTACCGCGTTGTGGTGGCGGATTCCAGATACCCGAGGGATGGCCGCTTTATTGAGGAAGTAGGCTACTACGACCCCACCAAGGAGCCTTCCGTGGTGAAGATTGACGGAGAAAAGGTGAAAAAGTGGCTGGCGAACGGCGCCCAACCCACCGACACCGTACGCAACCTGCTTAAAAAGCACAATGTCGTTTAGATCCCCCCTAATATGAGGAGCAACAGATGGAACATCTAATTACCGAGATAGTCAAGGGCCTTGTGGAAGACAAGGACAACATCAGCGTAACCAAAGACGAGCCGGACGAAGAAGGCGTTGTGGTCTACCACATCCGCGTAGCGCCGGACGACATGGGCCGCGTGATAGGCAAGCAAGGCAGAATCGCCAAGGCTATCCGCACGGTCGTGCGCTCGGTGGCCAGCCGCACCGGCGAAAAAGTTCAGGTGGAGATCGACTAGCCACACTTATACATCGCAGCCTATGGCAAATTGCCGCAGGCTGCGTACTTTTTTAGTTGCAATGTTGCCTTTGTATATCAATTGCGATATAATAATATAAATTGATACACAATGCTAGGAGGGATACTATGGCACAAATCAACATCAGAATAGATGATGAGCTGAAAGAAAAGGCCGAGATATTCTTTGACGAGCTGGGTTTTACGTTCTCAAGTGCGTTTAACATCTTTGTAAGGCAATCGCTTAGAGAAAGGCGAATACCATTTGACATTGACCTGAGGAGCGCTTACCCCAGCGGTGACTACCAGCTAACTAAAGCGGAGCTGGTACTTAGGGCCGATGAGATGGAAAGGGGTACAAATGTCGTAATAAGCGAGCTGATAGAGGAATCGGATAATGATTAAAGCGTGGCACGAAAGAGCCTGGGAAGAATATGTGTACTGGCAAAGGCAAGACAAGAAAGCGCTGAAGAAAATCAATAGTTTAATAAAAGACATTGAGAGAAACGAATATAAATGCATAGGCAAACCAGAGCCTCTAAAACATCAGCTAAGTGGCTGGTGGAGTGCCGAAATTGATAGCAAGAATAGATTGATTTTTAAGATAGCAAGCACTGGCAATCGCAAAATAATAGAGGTGCTGTCGTGCAAGGGGCACTATGATGATAAGTAGCTGTCCCACGTATTTATTATTACAATCAAGTCCAAGGAAAGGCTGGCAACAATGCAAAAACAATACCTAGAATCCGGCAAGATAGTCTCCACCCACGGTCTGCGCGGCGAAGTGCGTGTCCAGCCTTGGTGCGACGGCCCCGGTTTTCTGCTGGAGTTTGAGACTTTCTATATGGACGGCGGTAAGACCTCGGTAGAAGTCGAGGGTGCGCGGGTGCATAAAAATCTGTTAATCCTCAAGATAGCGGGGGTGGATGACATTGACGCAGCCGCTGCCCTGCGCGGCAAGGTGCTCTACATCGATAGAAAAGACGCGCCAATGGAAGAGGGCGAGCACTTTATCCAAGACCTGATGGGCCTGCGGGTGTTGGACGCCGACACCGGCCAGGAATACGGCAAGTTGACCGATGTGCTGCACACCGGCGCCAACGATGTCTACGAGCTGACCGGAGAGCAGGGCGAAAAAAAGCTGGTGCCCGCAATACCGGATGTGATAATCGAGATCGACATAGAGGGCGGCGCTATGCGCATTCGCCCGCTGGAAGGATTGTTTGAATAGTGAGAATCGATTTTCTGACCCTATTTCCCGATATGTGCGAGGGTGTGATGGGCACAAGCATTGTCGGTAGGGCGCGCACGGCCGGTAAGCTGGAGGTGCATTGCCACCAGATACGTGACTACAGCCCAAGCAAGCACCGCACCACCGACGACACTACCTACGGCCACGGCAGGGGAATGCTGATGCAGGCAGAGCCAATCTACCGCTGCTGGGAGGACGTTGTGCAGGCTTCCGTCTCGCGGCCCCATATGATTTACATGAGCCCCAAAGGCCGCACTCTCACTCAGGAGCGGGTGCTTGAGTTATCGAAGCTACCGCATATAGGCATACTCTGCGGCCACTACGAAGGGGTCGACCAGCGGGTAATAGATGAGATAGTCGACGAAGAAATAAGTATAGGCGATTATGTACTGACCGGCGGTGAGCTCCCAGGCCTGGTGCTGGCCGACAGCATAGCCCGCCTCTGCGAGGGCGTGCTCCACGACGAGAGCTGTTGGCAGGAGGAGAGCTTCTCGAGGGACGGGCTTCTCGAATCGCCGCACTACACCAAGCCATTCGAGTGGCGAGGGCGTAAGGTGCCCGAGGTGCTGACCGGCGGCAACCATGCCGAAATCGAGCGCTGGCGCAGGGAAGAGTCTCTGCTATGTACCCTGCAAAAGCGCCCGGAGCTCCTTGAAAAAGCGACGCTGAGTGCCAGGGACAAGCTTTTCCTGGCCGGACTTAAAGATAGTGGAGGGGGAGAGGCAACATGATAGCGGGCCCATTTTTTATGTCGGGCACCTTGCTAAACGCTGCGGGAATCATCGTCGGTTCTCTTTTGGGGGTGGCGCTAAAGCGGCGAATTCCCAGTGGGCTGGCCGACCAGGTACTTAAAGTTTTGGGCATTGCGTGCGGCATACTCGGTGTAACGGGCATTGTAAGCGCCATGTTTGCAGTGGATACCGGCACCGGTACGCTGCAGGCCTCCGGCGGGTTTTTGTTGTTGGTCAGCCTGGTGATCGGCTGCGTTGTCGGCGAGCTTATCCGTATAGACGACCACTTGAACGCCTTTGGTAAGCGGGTAGAGAACCGCTTTGGCGCATCGGGGTTTGCCCGTGGTTTTGTGGCGGCCTCGGTGATATTCCCGGTAGGCGCCATGGCGATCTTGGGTTCGCTACAGGACGGCCTGCGCGGGGACATAAGCGTGCTGCTGATAAAGACAGGACTTGACTTCACCACTTCAATAATCCTTGCCTCCACCCTGGGGATCGGCGTGCTCTTCTCGTTTGTACCGCTAGTGCTCTTCCAGGGTTCGGTAACGCTGCTTGCCGGGGCGCTTTACCCATTTGTAAGCGCTGAGCTGCTCGATCTTTTCAGTATGGTGGGCTACACGATTGTCCTCTGCATAGGGGTGAACTTTGTGGCTGGTTCCAACATGAAGGTAGCTAATTTCCTGCCGGCGCTGGCTGTGCCGATTGTATATTACTTTGTGTTTTAGGCGGGGTTGGTGGTAACCACCCCGCCACCATTGCATCCCAAACCGTCCATCAGCGCCCGACTTGTTCCACCCACCCAATCTACCGGTGAAAGTACCTACAAACAAAAAATAATTCTATATACTCTGTACAATCAAGAGGCTGGCTTTTGTGGGTAAGTTGGGGGTATCGCGAAAATTCCGGCTTTTTTTTCCGGCGGGACCCAAACTGCGTTGACGCAGCAGCTTAATATGATATAATGACCATTACATAGTAAGCATATGATGACCGAGCCCGCACCGCCGGGTTAACCTATCGGAGGAGAACTGTAAATGTTTGATAAAGAAGTTTCTGTACAAAATCAAGTGGGACTGCACGCCAGGCCCGCCACGTTTTTTATTCAAAAGGCCAATGAGTACAAGTCCTCCATCTGGGTGGAAAAAGAAGAGCGCCGGGTAAACGCCAAGAGTCTGCTGGGCGTGCTCTCTCTGGGTATTGTCGGCGGCACGGGCATTAAGATTATCGCTGATGGCCCGGATGAGCAACAGGCGGTAGAAGGCCTTGTAAAGCTGGTTGAGTCCGGCTTTACAGAATAAGATCGAGCACGAGTATCCGGATAAATCAAGACAAGACCCGATAAAAAATTATAAAGCGTTGACAAAAGCGGCCAACTTCCGCCTTTGTCGGCGTTTTATGCTATTCTGAGATGCCGAGTGCGGGTACAAGCTGTAGGGGCGAACTGTGTTCGCCCGTCAGAATACAGCTTCGTTCCAATAGCGTAAGCAAACCCTGAAAAGCCGGGCGAACACAGCTGCCACTACGCAAGCGGTATCTTGGGCGATGGGAGGCGTTCAAACAATGAGCTTCGAGCACTTGACCAAACTGCGGGAAAAAGTCCGGCAGCTTCCGGCCGAGCCCGGCGTCTACCTTATGCGGGACGCAGGCGGCGAGATTATCTACATAGGCAAGGCCAAGGCTCTGCGCAACCGGGTGGGCAGTTACTTCCGTGCGCTGGAGGGGCACGAGGACAAGACCCAGCGGCTGATGCACGCCATGCGCGACTTTGAGACCATCGTAACCGCATCGGAGTTCGAGGCCCTGGTGCTCGAGTGCAGCATGATAAAGCAGTACCAGCCCAAGTACAACATTCTGCTAAAGGACGACAAGGGCTACCATTACATCCGCCTGTCGCAGGAGCCCTACCCGAGGATAACTGCCGAAATGCAGCTGCGCAGCGACGACGGAGCAAAATGGATCGGCCCCTACACTTCGTCATTCGTGGTCAGACAGACAGTGGACGAAGTCAACAAGGCCTTTATGCTGCCCACCTGCAAACGCAAGTTCCCCGAGGACATTGGCAAAGCCAGGGCCTGCCTGAACTTCCATATCGAGCAGTGTATTGGGCTGTGCAGGGGCAAAATCACCCGACAGCGGTACGGCGAGATAATCGAGCAGGCCGAGCGGTTTATCACTCAGGGGGCATCCGGCTCAATCGAGCTGTTGACCGAGCGGATGGAGGCCGCCAGCGAAAACCTTGATTTCGAGCGAGCCGCGTTCTACCGTGATCGCATCAAGGCTATCAAAAAGCTAGCAGAGCACCAGAACGTAGTCTTTGCCAAAGCCGAGGATCAAGACGTGCTGGGAATCATCCAAAATGAGAAGGAAAGCTGCGCGGCCCTGCTGAAGATCCGGAGGCAGCGGCTGGTGGACAAGCAGACCTTCCAGCTGCGCGAAATCGAAAGCCTGCCCGCCACCCGCGCTGAGTTTATCTTGTCCTATTACGGGCAGTCGGGGGCGGAGATTCCCGGTACCATATTGCTGGACGGCGAGTGCGAGGACACAGAGCTGATCGAGCGCTACCTGCGCGAGCACAAGGGCCGCAAGGTCACCCTGCACCAGCCATCTCGCGGTGAGGGGCTTCGCCTGGTCAAGATGGCGTCGGCCAACGCCGCTCAGGAGCTAGCGCACAAGATCGAGCGCACCGGCCGTGAAATCGCCGCCCTGGACGAGCTTGCCCGCCTGCTGGGGCTTAGCAGCCCGCCCGGGTATATTGAGGCCTATGACATCTCGAACTATGGCGGTCAGACAATCGTGGGCGGCATGGTCGTCTTCGAAAACGGGCGGCCACTCAAGGCGGCGTACAAAAAGTTCAATATCAAGACCCTGGAAGGTCCCGACGACTACGGTGCACTCAAAGAGATGCTGAGTCGTCGCTTAGGGCGCTATAATCAGGAAAAAATTACTGATGTTGGTTTTGGACGCCTGCCAGACTTGATTCTATTGGACGGCGGGGTCGGGCAACTGAGCGCCGCGCGGAGCGTGTTTGACGAGCTAGGCTTGGAAGTCCCTATGTTCGGCATGGTCAAGGACGGAAAACACAAGACCCGGGCGATTGCCTCCAGCGGCGGTGAGATCGCGATTGCCTCTAGTCGGAGCGCCTTTGCCCTGGTCACAAAAATCCAGGAGGAAGTGCACCGGTTTTCGCTGGCCTCTATGCAGACCCGGCACAAAAAGTCGGGGTTCGCGTTGCGGTTAACGCAGGTCGAGGGAATAGGCGAGAAGCGGGCGGCAGCGCTGCTAAAACACTTCAAGACGCAAAAGGCCCTAAACTCTGCAAGTGTGGAGGAGCTCGCGGCTGCACCGGGGATGAGCGCTAAGACGGCGCAGGCTGTATTCGAGTTTTTGAAATGTGATGCTTAAGGGCGACATGGCCCCGCCCCTATGGGTCATTTGCCCACCGGTTCCAAACCCTCAACCCGTAGTTGTCGCACTTGACATTGTACATTTTTTTGCGCATAATAATGGGACGATATTGCAATACTGCAAGTTTTGACGTCATATTTATAAGGGGTGCGAAAAATGCGGGTAATAACGGGAACGGCGCGGGGTCGGGCTCTTCTTGCGCCGGCTGGACGGGCTGTGCGGCCAACCTCCGCCATGGTGAAGGAAGCAATCTTCAGCATGGTGCAATTTGAAGTGGAGGGCGCGCGGGTGCTAGACCTGTTTGCCGGCAGCGGCCAGATTGGCATCGAGGCCCTTTCCCGGGGAGCGAGGGAGTGCGTTTTTGTGGACAGCACCAGGGAAAGTCTGGAAGCCTTGCGCAAAAACATTGCCTCCACCGGCCCGTGGAAGAGCGCCAAAGTTGTGCCAAGCGGAGCTGTCGAGTTTCTGCGCGGGTACAAAGGACAAGCATTCGATATTGTGTTTATGGACCCGCCCTACGAGTCGGATTCGCTGGCAGCCAAATGCCTGCGTCTGCTGGCTGAGCACATGAGCGAGAGCGGTGTAGTAATCTGCGAGGCGGACGACACAGCCGCAATGCCGGAAGAAATTTTTCCACTGCGGCTAAAAAAAGGTTACAAATACGGTAAGACTAGGGTCTATCAGTATCGAGTGGCAGGGGAGGGCGAAGTTTAATGGCTACGGTTATCTGCCCCGGTAGCTTTGACCCTGTCACCAATGGCCACCGGGATATTATCACCCGGGCCAGCGGGATGTTCGAGAACGTGATAGCCCTGGTGGTAATAAACGTCTCGAAGACGCCGGCCTTTACCCACGAGGAGCGGGTGGATATGCTGCGCAAAGTGACAGCCGATCTGCCCAACGTAAAAGTGGACAGCTACTACGGTCTGCTGGCCGACTACGTGCGCGAAAGCGGCGCTGCGGTTATATGCAAAGGCCTGCGGGCGATGTCCGACTTTGAGTACGAATTCCAGATGGCGCTGACCAATAAAAAGCTGGTGCCGGAGGCGGACACGATCTTCCTCACCACCCGCAGCGAGAATATGTACCTAAACTCCAGCCTGGTAAAGCAAATAGCCCTATTCGGCGGGGATATTTCAGAGTTTGTGCCCCCCGAAGTGCTCGGCGACATAAGCGCCAGGCTCTGCGCGCCAAACCAAAAAGAAAGGGGAGAGCAGCTATGAAAATTGAAGAAGTGCTGGACATGCTCGATGAGCTCCTTGACCAGAGCTGGTCGCTGCCCCTGTCGGGGGGGCGGTGCGTGGTGGACGCCGAAAAAGTGCGCGATCTCATCGACGACATCCGCATCAACATGCCTGGCGAGATTACCATGGCCACCGAGATAGTCAAGGACAGAGCCGAGATAATTGAGGGCGCCAAGCGGGAAGCCGAGGGCATTGTACGCAAAGCCGAAGAGAGAGCCAAGGCCCTTGTCGCCAAGGAGGAGATTATCAAAATCTCACAGGGCAAGGCCAGCGAGATACTCTCACAAACGCAGATGCAGGCCAGAGAAATGCGCGCCGGTGCACAGACATTCACCGACGACATTTTGCGCACCACAGAAGAATCCCTGACAAAGGCGCTCACCGAGGTAAAGTCCGCCCGCCACGCCATGCGAGGCAAGGCAAAGAAATAAAATTAAAATTGTCGCAATAAAACGCGGAAAAAGGGCCACTAATAATACGAGAACCTGAATTCTTGCCCAAAACGCATATTTGGCTGTTTTTTCCCCGCAGCTGTGCGCAAATTTTTACCGGAGTGCAAGAGCGAGCATTCCCGCAAGAATTTGCCTGACCCGGGGTAAACTTATAGCATATGGCGTTTTGTCTATGGGAACAGGCTCTAAAAGGTACACCCAAATACCGGGCGCAGTCGGCGCCATGCGCGGGGTACTCTATTACGAAAATTAGGCCGCTTAAACCGTAGCGGCAATCTGCTTTTGCAACAATTAAGGGGGATTTACTCGTGGATAACAAATCAATTTTCAAGTCTACAATGTTTGGTGGGTTCGAGCGGCAGTCGGTGCTCAACTACATCTACGAAACTTTCAACAGCACCCAAGAGGCACAGGACAGGCTGACCGCCCAAATCGAAGAGATGGCTGTTACCCGTGAGCGGCTAGAGCAGTCGGTCGGCGATTTAGAGCGTCGCCTTTCCGAGAACGACGCCGCGCGCGACCGCATGGGTGAAGAGCTCCATGGCGTAAAGGTAAAAAACACAGAGCTCACCGCAATGCTGACCAGCCTCAACGAGGAAATTGACCGGCAAAAGCTGATAGTCAAAGAAAAGGACGAGCAAATAAGCCGGCTGACCAGAACAAACAATGAGCTGGAACAGAAAAACGCTCAGCTGGAACTGCAGGCAAGAGACCAGGGGGATTCCGAGGAGACCAAGGCGCACATCGCCGAGCTTGAGCAGAAAAACGCCCAGCTGGAACTGCAGGCCACCGAGCTGATGAAGGGCCACGGCGATATCGAAAAGACCAAAGTTCAGATTGGCGAGCTGGTTGTAAAGTCTCACCTGGAGGCTGAGCGGATTCTCGACCAGGCAAACGAGCGCGCCCAGGAAGTAATTGCCGAGGCAAGCTACAAGGCCGAGCGGATCCACGACGAGGCAAATGAGCAGGCCCAGGAAGTAATCGCTGAAGCGAGCGTCAAGGCTGAGCAGATAACCCAAGCGGCCAACCGCTCCTCCAGCGAAGTAGTCGCTCACCTAAGCAGCTTCCGCAGTGAGATCGACAGGCTCAAAGATCTGATGGAAGATGCTTTCGACGTCATGCGCGACAAGTTTGCAGCTATTAGCAGAGCTCTTGACAAAAGCGAGAGCCAGATGAAAAGCACAGGCCCACGCCCGGCCGGCAACCACATAGTGTTGGCCCCACAAATCAGCAGCGACCCACATCAAGAACTATCCTCTGCCGGCGAGTTTTTTTGAGGCCCCGCCGGAGGAAGGCGGAAGAACTCACCCCACTGTAACACCGCGTACAGCGACCGCCCCAACCACAGGGGAAGGCGAGCTGCGCCGAGTGCAGGAAAGCTCGGAAGACTTTAAGCTCAAGCTTGACAGTTTGCGCAACGCCTCGGAAGAGAGCAAAGACCGCAGGCAAAAGCTAATGGATATGCTCAACGAATTAATATAAAATCTAGGGGCGGTGCTATTACCTGCAAAGGGGCGCCGCCCCTAGCCGCGTTTGTGGCTGTCAATTGTTAAATAATGTACACTGTGCATACAAAATTCCCTATTTTTATGCTTGCTTTTTCTGTCGTCTAGCAGTATAATCTATCTACAAAATGTGCCGGACAAGTTTTAAGCGCCGTAAAAGCTTGTAGCAATGCGCCGCCGGTGCACAGATTGTGGTGGTTTATGTCAAAAAGCGAGGATAAAAAACACAACCGCGAGCTTCTGCGCAGCCTTTACATGATTTCGCAGATGGGCGTTACCATTGCAGCCTGCGTGATTATAGGGGTGCTGCTAGGGCGATTCTTGGACGGACTTTTGGGCACCTCGCCATTCCTGCTAATAGCCTTTTCTCTAATAGGTGCCGGTGCGGGATTCCGCGCAATTTTTCAACTGGCAAACAAGGATAAGCGCTAGGTCTCCACTCTGCGAGAGGTTCTGCTAGATAGAGATTTTCTTTACGAGGGCGCGCCGCTTACAAACACTAACATAGGTAGGAACAATGAAACTATCCCTATCCATACACGCAAGGCGTATGATGGCACTTGTAGCCGGACAATCCCTGGTAATTTTGGTGGCCGGAGCGATATATTTTCGCGGGGCCGGGCTTTTGCCATTTGCTTACGGGGTGCTGATTGCCTTGGCCGCCAACTGCGTAAAGGCCTACCTGGTGGGCAGAACTGCCGAAAAAATGGAGGCGGGGCAGTGTGGGCCCGGCGCTTACAGCGGGCAGTTTTTTATTCGAGTTGCGCTGACCGGTCTGGTGCTTGTGCTGGCGGCGCGCAGTGTGCACATCAATTTTTTTGGGGCTGTCGCAGGTATCGTGACTTGGCACCCGGCTACCCATATGCTTAGATACTTTATAGAGCGTGACAACGCAAAACTGGAAAAGGAGGCCGACGCGTGACCTTTGACATTCGCAATTTTGCGGTTTTTGAAGTCGGTGGGACACAGATCTGGCTGACAGAGACCATGTTAGTGACCTGGGCTATCATGGCGGTTCTTGTACTGTTTGCGGTTGTGGTGCGAGTAAAGCTGAAAAAATTCACAGAGCAGCCGACCGGCTTCCAAAATGTCGTCGAGACAATGGTGGAGACGCTAGACGGTTTTGTGCGCAGTATGGCCGGCCCTAAGCTGCAGTTTTTGGGTAACTGGTTTTTCTGCGTATTTATGTTTGTGCTGGTCTCGAACTTTAGCGGAGTATTTGGCATTCGTCCGCCCACCGCAGACTGGTCGATGACCTTTGCCCTCGCCCTTGCTACATTTTTGATTATACAGATTGTGGGCGGCAAGTATCGTGGGTGGAAGTACTTTGTGGGCTTCCTTAATCCGCTCAACCTGATAGGTGAGCTTGCGCGTCCGGTCTCGTTGAGCTTCCGTCTCTTTGGCAATATACTGGCCGGACTTATTCTTATGGCGATGGTTTATAACGTGGCCCCGATCTGGATGCAATTTGTGTTTCCGGCGGCGCTGCACGGTTACTTTGACCTTGCGATAGGGTTCTTGCAAACATACATCTTCTGCGCGCTCAGCCTCGCGTTTATTCAAGGTGCGTCCGGGCTGGAGCAGGAATAAGTAAAGGTTATTCTGTTGGCACTGCCAACTAGAAAAATAATTGGGGGAATCATTGATGGAACACTTGGCATTAGTTATTGCGGCAGGTCAGATTGCGGCGGCCATCGCGCTGCTCAACGGTATCGTTACCGGTCTTGCTCAGGGGCGTATAATCTCGACGTCTATTGAGTCAATCGCCCGCCAGCCCGAAGCTCGCGGCTCGATCACCGGTACAATGTTCGTCGGTCTTGCCATGGCAGAGACCTCGGGTATCTACGGCATGGTTATTGCAATCATTCTGTTGTTTGCCAACCCGCTGGTCGGACTTTTTATCGCGCAAATGTAATGCATAGAAGCGCCATTACCACATCCTGTAACTAACCAGGGGGAATGTACTCTTGTTGTTTGACGCTTCAATGTTTTTGCTGTCAACCGTGCCCGATGGCCGCGTCTTTGGGCTGGATCAGCAGACGCTTATCTCAATAGGCATCAACCTGTTCAATGTTATTATACTTGCGGTTCTGCTCTCTTGGCTGCTCTACAACCCCGTGCGCAAGTTTATGGCGGCCAGGACCGCGCGGATAGCCTCTCAGATCGAGGGAGCGGCCCGCCAGGCCCAGGACGCCGAGCAGCTGCGTGTCGAGTACGAGCAGAAGATTGCAGAAATTGCGGTAGAGCGGGAAGAAATTCTCGAGGGCGCTCGCAAGATGGCTGCGGAAAATGCAAAGCAAACCCTGGCTGCGGCAAAAGCCGAGGCCGATGGTGTGCGTGAGCGCGCCGCGGATGAAATCGAGCACGAGCGCGAGCGTGTCCGCGCCGAGATGAAGCAGGTAATTATCGAGGTGTCCACGGCAATGACCGAGAAGATTCTGGTGGCAAGTGTGGACGACGCGGTCTACGAGCGTATGTTTGACGCAACTGTGAGCGAGATGGAGAACGCAAAATGGCTGCGCTAGCGGTACGGTACGGTGCGGCTCTTGCTGCGCTTGCCCTCGAGAGCGGCGCTCCGGAAGCTTATCGGGCTGAGGCCGCGATTATTCTTGAAGCACTCAAAGACGAGGACTGCCGCAAGATAATCGAGCACCCGAAAATCTCATCTCAAGGGAAGAGGGAGTTTGTCGACGATGTATTCGCGCCACACATTGGGGCGGACATGCTTGGTTTCCTCTACCTTGTAATCGACAAAAACCGCGAGGAGTTCCTGGCCGAGGGGCTGCAAAATCTAATAGAGCGGCTGGACGAGATCGCCGGGAAGATAAAGGCAACTGCGGTTTGTGCCCGCCAGCCAAACGAGACCCAGCTCGCGACCATAAATAAGCTCGCACGGGATAAGCTGGGGGAGAAAGTTGAGCTCTCGATAGAGGTAGACTCGGCACTAATAGGCGGTTTTTACATCCAGACAAGCAGCCACTTATTTGACTTTACTGTCCGCAAGCAGCTTGCACAAATGAAAGTACAGCTTGCAAAAGGAGTAGTAGGCTAATGACTTTACGCCCAGACGAAGTTGGCTCGATAATAAAAAAGCAGATTCAGTCTTACACCGCCACCCTGGATGTTTCCCAAGCGGGTAGCGTTATACAGGTTGGCGATGGCATTGCACGCGTACACGGCCTGGACGGCGTGATGAGCGGCGAGTTTTTGGAGTTTGAGGGCGGTGTTTCCGGTATAGCTCTCAACTTGGACGAAGACAGTGTGGGCGCCGTGCTCATGGGCCCCGATTCGGGAATCCGCGAGGGCTCGCCGGTTAGGCGGACCGAGCGGATGGCCCAAGTGCCTGTGGGCGAGGGCTTGCTCGGCCGTGTGGTTGACGCGCTTGGTGTGCCACTTGACGGCAAAGGTCCGGTAATATCTACCGGTGTGCGCAACATTGAGCGTGTGGCCCCCGGAGTAATCACCCGGCAAGAGGTCAACGTTCCGTTGCAGACTGGTATCAAAGCGATTGATTCTATGGTTCCGATTGGCCGTGGCCAGCGCGAGCTTATAATAGGCGATAGGCAAACCGGCAAAACCGCTATATGCCTGGACACCATACTCAACCAAAAGGACACTGGGGTGCGCTGCATCTACGTTGCCATTGGGCAGAAGGCCTCCACCGTTGCGCGGATTGTCAAGACCCTTGAAGACATGGACGCCATGAGTTATACAACGCTGGTGGTAGCAGCGGCTTCAGACCCCGCTCCACTGCAGTACATTGCGCCTTACTCGGGCTGTGCTATCGGCGAGGAGTGGATGGAAAACGGCAAAGACGTGCTGATAGTTTACGACGATCTTTCCAAGCACGCGGTAGCTTACCGCGCGCTTAGTCTTTTGCTTCGCAGGCCGCCAGGGCGCGAGGCTTTCCCTGGGGACGTATTTTACCTGCATTCCCGTTTGCTTGAGCGCTCGGCCCGCCTGGACAAAAAATACGGCGGAGGCTCAATCACTGCGCTGCCTATAATCGAGACCCAGGCCGGCGATATTTCGGCGTATATACCGACCAACGTAATTTCGATCACCGACGGGCAGATCTATCTCGAGGCCGAGCTGTTCAACAACGGCGTGCGCCCGGCGATCAACCCGGGGCTTTCGGTTTCCCGCGTTGGTGGCGCTGCCCAGGTTAAGGCGATGAAGAAGCTTTCGGGGCCATTGCGCGTTGAGCTGGCACAGTACCGCGAACTTGCGTCATTCGCCCAGTTCGGTTCCGACTTGAGCAAAGAGACACTCGAGCGGCTACGCCACGGCGAGCGGATCGTTGAGATGCTCAAGCAGCCACAGTACCAGCCTATGCCGGTCGAAAAGCAGGCGCTCGTGCTCTATATTTTGACCAAGCGGTACCTGGCCGAGGTCGAAGTCGAGGATATCCAGCGCACACAGCGCGAGTTTCTTGAGTATATGGATAAAGAGCACGCCGACATAGTAAACGAAATCCGCACTTCCGGAGAGATTTCCAAAGAGGTAGAAGAGCGGTTGGTTGCCGCAATAAAGGCATTTTTGAGCAGCTGGAGGTGAGTACGTGCCCTCGCTAAAACACGTTAAGCGCAGAATAACCAGCGTGCGCTCAACCAAGCAAATAACAAAGGCGATGGATCTGGTTGCGGCCTCAAAGCTGGCCCGTATGAAGGCTTTGCTTTCCAGTGCCCGGGGGCTTTATAAAGGCGCGGATGCCATGATAACCGATGCGGCCAGTTTTCCGCAGGCGTGTGGCAGCGTTTACGCGGCAAGCCGTCCGTCAGACAAGATCGCCTATATCGTGATTGCTAGCGATCGCGGGCTCTGTGGTGGATACAACTCCAGTGTCGGCAAGTTGGCGATGGCTCACATGCAGGAGCATAGGGCCCAGGAGCAGGTGATTGCCTTGGGTGCACGCGCGGCAAGTTTTCTTGACCGACGGGGCAAAAATGTGTGCAGTAGTCACAGTACGTCCAGCGCCCCCAGCTACGAGCAGGCGCAGGCAGTTGCTCGCCGGGTGCTCGAAGGTTACATGGCCGGTGAGTTCGGCGAGGTGTATGTGGTGTTTACCCGGTTTCTTACCACTGTTACTCACCAGCCTGAAGTGGTGAAGCTGCTCCCTATAGAGACCGCCCCAGACAATGCTCCATTGCGCAGCCCGGTAGGTGAGGTTCGCTACGAGCCGAGCCCGGCTGATTTCCTTGACAGTGCCGTGCCCGCTTACCTTGAGATGATGATATACGGCTGTGTAGTCGAGGCAGCAGTCTGCGAACACGCCGCCCGGATGATGAGCATGAGCTCGGCTACCAAAAACGCCCAGGAGATTATTGAGACGCTAACCTTGAGCTACAACCGCAGCCGACAGAGTATGATTACCCAAGAGATAAATGAGATTGTCAGTGGGGCGAATGCGCTTAACTAGAGGTTAAGGGCACTCCCTCTGGCGTTGCGCGCCACCCCATCCCCGAGGTGGAACGCGGTGAAGCCGCAGAGGGGGAGGGTTTCCACACAAAGCTGAGAATCGTCAGCTGTCAATTGCAACAAAGGAGCAAACTATGAAGAACACAGGCAAGATATTGCAGGTAATAGGCGCGGTGCTTGACGTGCGCTTTGAGGCTGGGCTGCCTGCCCTTTACAACGCGCTGGAGATCGAACACGGTGATGGAGTCGTGGTGCTTGAGGTTGCGCAGCATTTGGGTGATAACATTGTCCGCTGCATCTCAATGTCATCAACCGATGGCCTTACGCGCGGGATGGAGGTTGTTGATACCGGTGCACCTATTTCGGTGCCGGTTGGGCCCGAGACTTTGGGCCGGATGCTCAATGTCCTGGGCAAAGCGATTGATGACAAGCCCGAGCCACCCGCCCGTGAACACTGGCCTATTCACCGCACGGCTCCTGGTTTTGCAGAGCAGTCGGGCGAGACCGAGTTGCTTGAGACCGGGATAAAATCTATCGACTTGCTCTGCCCGTACTCCAAGGGCGGAAAGATAGGGTTGTTTGGCGGCGCAGGCGTTGGCAAGACGGTTATAATCATGGAGCTTATCCGCAATATTGCCACCGAGCACGGCGGCTTCTCAGTCTTTGCTGGGGTAGGGGAGCGCACCCGCGAGGGCAACGACCTCTACTACGAGATGGAGGCGAGCGGGGTGCTCAGCAAGGCTTCGCTGGTTTTTGGGCAGATGAACGAGCCGCCCGGAGCGCGTATGCGGGCAGCTTTTACCGGGCTGACTATGGCAGAATACTTCAGAGACATCTCCAAGCAGGACGTGCTGCTATTCATTGATAATATCTTCCGATATGTGCAGGCGGGTGCCGAGGTTTCGGCGCTTCTGGGACGTATGCCCAGTGCGGTTGGCTACCAGCCCACCTTGGCCACCGAGGTAGGTGCGCTTCAGGAGCGGATAACCTCCACAAAGGCGGGGTCGATAACCTCGGTACAGGCGATTTATGTGCCGGCTGATGACTTCACCGACCCGTCGGCCGCGACAACATTCGCCCACTTGGACGCCACTACTGTGCTCTCCCGCGCCATAGTTGAGATGGGTATCTACCCGGCGGTTGACCCGCTGGAATCCTCGTCACGGATACTTGATAGGCGGATTCTGGGTGATAGCCACTACGAAACCGCACGGGCCGTCCAGGCGACATTGCAGCGCTATAAAGATTTGCAGGATATAATTGCGATCCTTGGTATGGAAGAGCTCTCCGAGCAGGATAAGCTGACCGTTAGCCGGGCGCGCAAGATCCAACGGTTCCTTTCGCAGCCATTCTTTGTGGCAGAGAAGTTCACCTCGATTCCAGGTCAGTATGTGCCGGTAACCGAGACTGTGCGTGGGTTTAGTGAGATTATCGCGGGGCAGCACGACAATGTCCCCGAGAACCTGTTCCTCAACGCGGGCACCATCGACGAAGTCACCGAGCGCTTTAAGCAGACCCAAGAGGCGGCGGGCTAATGGCGGAGAAAAAGGCGTTTAACCTAAAAGTTATCACTCCCGGCGGGGTTAAGGTAGAGGAGCGCGCCGAAATGGTCATAATGCGCGCCACCACCGGGGATATGGGTGTGCTGCCCGGCCACGAGCCATGCAGCGCAGCCCTTGACCAGGGCATTTTGAGGATAACTGCCGCCGGTGGACGCCAGCGCAGGCTGGGTGTTTTTGGCGGACTGGCGAAAGTTGAGGGTGATACTCTCACTGTGCTGACCGGCCTTGCTCAGTGGCCAAGCGAAGTCGAGCCCGAACTTGCCCAGGCCGAGCGGGACGAGTGCCTTGTGCGGCTTCGGGAGGAGCGCGACCACGCCCACACCCAGCGGGACAAAGAGCTGCTAAATCAGGCGCTGGTGCGCATTGAGCTGAGCGAGTTTAGGGACGAAGCGTGAATATGAAATGGCCCCGGCTGTGGTGATAGCCGGGGCTTTGTGATGAGGCCAGGTTATTGGTCGGCTTGTTCGCGGTTGTAACCTTCTTCAGACTTAATCACAGTCCAAGATATTTGCTTTTGAGGGTTGTTCATATGTATAATAAAACCGTCCTCGTGTCCCGGAAAGAGAACCATGTGGGTGGCAATCGTGTTGAGTATCAAATCTAGCCAAAGTGGAATTTGGTTGCAGTAGAATTTGTAGTCAATCGTTTTCCCGAATGGGTTGGGGGAGTGAAGCATAGCGCCGCATTTATCAAATATTTTCTCAAATAGTTTCTTTGTCAAGACATTTTCTGTAATATCAACAATGGTATCGCTTTCATCCAATTCGGGAGAGATTGGGCGTGGGAAGAAACGAGGATTTAGCTCTTGTATTTCATTGAGTATATACTTTGCCTTGTGCATAGAATTTATATTGCGAGATGTTTCACGAAATAAGCGCTCGTTGACAACTAAAGAACCCATCGCAAGCAGTTCTAGTATCTTTCTAATTTGCAAGCAGCAAGCTTCAACATCCATTTTTGTGAAGATGGTATCCATGCATATCTTATCATATATAGCTCTTGCATAAATCAATCGTCCCTTAACTTCCTGCATCAACCGATAGTATTTGTCGATTGCGGCATCAAGCTCCGAAACGCGAGGTTTCCTTTTGGCTCTTCCCATAGATCACCTCTAATTGCGATATGGCGTATCGCAATTCAGTCCTAGTCCTGCATAATATCATAAATATAAAACGCCAGCAGGCACTTGAGCTTTTCGTCCATGCTTTCAAGGTCGGTGCCCAGTATTTCCTTGATTTTGCGCACCCGATAGTTTATGGTGTTGCGATGCATAAAGGTCTGCTGCCCCACCTGCTGCACGCTAAAGTTGTTCTGGATATAAAGGCGCAGTATTTCCATATTGTCGCTTTTATTTTTTTCGTCGTAGCTGATAAGCCGGCCCAGATTTTCGTCGAGCATTTCCCTTAGAAGGTCGGTGTCGTCGGTGGAGAGCAGCATTCGGTAGAGCCCCATAGTCTCGAAGAGGTCGCTTCGCCTGCCGGGCCGCCCGGCAAAGCGCAGGGCCAAGGCTGCCCGCCGGTAGGTTTTTTGTAGCTTGCTGATGTCGTGTACGGCAGGGCCGATACCAATGCGCAAGTCCTTGCCGGGGAAGTGTTGGTCAAATAGACTGCAAAGCATTTCGGCGATGGCGCCGGCCTCGTCCATGTCGGCGACATTTGGGAAGATGCCGACCAGCTTTTCTTCATGCCGGAAGAGATGGTAGCTCTTGCTCTCGCGGTTAAGCCTGTTGCGTAAGATGGTGTCGAACCGCTCGGTCCACTCTTTGCTCTGAGGTGTGGGGATTTTCTCGCGGATGACAATTACACGGTAAAGCCCGTCCGGTCGGTATCCGCGAGCCTTTAAGAACTCGACATAAGAGTTCCGGTCGTCCGGTGTGAAGATTGCCCGCATGAAGGCCTTGGTCACGCTCTCTTCATTTTGGTCTGACTCAAAGATATGGTTGCAGAAATCGCGGACAATGTCTACGAGATGAATCTCCCAAGGGATAGTGAATATTGGGAAGCGCAGCTCGTCGCAGAGGGCGATAACGCTCTCTGGCAGCTCTAATATATGTTTGCCCACGTTGACAACTAAACCGCAAGCGCCCTTTTTTGAGAGCGCGCGCACAAACTCTGCCAGCCAGTTTTCGATGCCTGTTTGGCGGCTGACCATGCCGGTGGTTAGTATAAGCTCGCTGCCCCGGATAAAGTCAACAGTGTTGATATTCTCCAGAATATGCACCCAGTTGACCATGTTATCAAGCCCGCCGGTGCCGCCGCAGAGCGCAACCCGGTGAGCATCTTTGGTGCTGTCGTACAATCTGGAAAGCTGTATGGGCAACGTCCTAGACCTCCTTTTCGGCAGCCTGCAAAAGTAAAGCGTAGCCTCTATATAATAGAGGTAAAGGTGGGGGTTGTCAATGTGGTGGCTGAAAATGGCAGGGCTTGGCCTTGAGACTTGGCCCTAAACCTGTAGTTGTAGGGGCGATTTTCAATCGCCCTCGGTTTACCGCAAACTTGTTCGCTGTAGGGGTCGTGCCCCTGCGGGGCCCGCCTCTCCTCACGAACCCATCGTTGTCGGTTCACCACCCCTCCCCTGTGTGCCCTACCTCTCCCCATGAACCCATCGCTGTAGGGGGGCGGCCATTGGCCGTCCGTGGATTTCCGCGAACCTGTCGTTGCAGGGGGACGCACACCCGGGCCGTCCCGCCAATCCCCACAAACCTAACGCTGTAGAGGCCTGGATTTTTTCGCCCGTAGGTTTACGTCGGGCCCCCTGGTTTACCCCAGCCTGGCGCTGTAGGGTCGGGGTTCCATCCTCGACCGCCAGGGTCAAGTTCAAGGTCAAGGACTTGATTTTAATTCGCCTATGGGCGAGAATAATGTGCCGCTCATGCCGCGGAGACACTTACTTTTCTTGTCTCGCCAAGAAGAAGTAAGCAAAAAAGGCGACTGGGGGAGGACCGGGTCTGACTACGCACAAAGGGCGTGCTCCGCAGACAACTCCCAACTGCCACGCCAAAGGCATGTGGCAGTGGCAAAGACCGCCTCATCCCCCCACTATACGGGCAGGTGAGCGAAAACTAGAAAGTTTGTTGGTGTATTATTCTTGCGAGCTCCCGGCTTGTCAACAGAGGTGTAGTTAACAGTGAACACCTCACCACAAAAACTCCTTACTCTAAACCCGGGCTCGCATAGCGGCTGGGTAAGCTTGCGGGCGGCCAACTGGCCTAAATTCAACCTACCGGTTCAAAGCCCCTGCTCCGTGATTGCCAAGCGTTGTGTAACACTATAAGTGCGGAACAGCGAGATGCTTGGTGTGCGTCCCATACAATGGCAGATTTGTGGTGATTAGGCGGGACCGGTGCTAGATTTGCAAGTGCGGCCCATATAACTCAAATGGCAAAGTCCACAACTTTAACTTACCTTCCCCGCAACCCCCTAAAAAAATTCCTCAACAACTCCGAACACTCATCCTCCAGCAGACCGGCCAAAACCTCCGGCTTGTGATTGAATGGCAGATCGTTAAAATCGCTGACTGAGCCCATGCAGCCGGCTTTGGGGTCAGACGCCCCAAACACCACCCGAGGAATCCGCGCGTTGATAATTGCACCGGCACACATTGGGCAAGGCTCCAGTGTGACGTATAGAGTGCAGTCCAGCAGCCGCCAGCTGCCCAGCTCTTTGCAGGCTGCCCCAATAGCCAGCAGCTCGGCGTGGGCAAGGGCGCAGGGGGCGCTTTCTCGGCGGTTGCGCCCGGTGGCGATAACCTGGCCCTCACGGACAATAACCGCCCCCACCGGGGTCTCGCCCATCTCGGCGGCTAGCCTTGCCTGGGCGAGTGCAAGGCGCATGAAATTTATGTCGGTCTCGCGGTTATTGTTCACTAGTTTATTCTCCAATAATCTTGATAAGTAAGCGCTTGGGCCGCCCGCCGTCAAACTCGCCGTAGAAAATCTGCTCCCAGGGGCCGAAGTCGAGCTTGCCGCCGGTGACAGCAACCACCACCTCTCGGCCCATCACACTGCGCTTTAGGTGGGCGTCGGCGTTGTCTTCGTAGCCGTTGTGGCGGTACTGGCTGTGCGGCTTTTCGGGCGCGAGCTTTTCCAGCCAGACTTCGAAGTCGTGGTGGAGCCCGCCCTCATCGTCATTAATAAAGATGCTGGCGGTTATATGCATGGCGTTGCAGAGCAGCAGCCCCTCCTGTACTCCGCTCTCGATGAGAGCTTGCTGCACCTGTCCGGTAATGTTCAAATAGCCCCGCCGCCCGGGGTAGTTTACTGTGAGTTCTTTGCGGTAAGATTTCATCTGTGCGGCCTCCTCTGTAACTATCGTATTGCAGGCTAGGAAAATTCTAGGGCGGGCCGGTGTTGAATATGCAGCTTTTGAGCAACAATTGCACACAATTATAGTATAGCGCCCCCGCGCTGAGCTGGCAAGAATTTTCGCCCCATTCGGGGAAAGATAGACACAGGCAATAACGTGGAGGTACCAGCAATGCGCCAAAAGCTCACAAACGCGGCACTTATTATAGTAGGGTGTGTTTTGTACGCGTTTGCGTTTAACTTGTTCTTCGACCCGTTTAGAATCTCGCCCGGCGGCGTTTCGGGGCTTTCGATGATACTCAGCTACTTTACCGGTCTGAGCGTAGGCACTGGTATAATACTTATGAATATTCCGCTGGTGATAATGGCCTACATGCGCCTGGGCAAGATATTCATTCTCTCCACCGCAGTTGCGACCGCGCTCTCTTCGGTGCTCATCGATCTCACGGCCTGGGTTTCCCCGCCGGTAGACGACTTGCTGCTGGCTTCGCTCTGCGGAGGGGTGCTTATAGGGGTTGGGCTGGGGCTGGTTTTCCGGGGAGGGGCTACCACCGGCGGCTCGGATATTGCCAGCAAGCTGCTGCTGAGTGTGCGCCCCCACCTGCGAATGGGCAAAATCGTGTTGGGTATAGACGGCTTTATAATCGGCCTGACAGCCTTTGTATTCCGGGATTTTTCGCTGGCAGTTTACGCATTTATCGCACTGTACATCGCCGCTAAAATTTTGGATAGTGTGCTCTATGGCCTCGACTTTGCGACAGTGACGTATATCATCTCCGAGCAGCACCAGGAAATCGGCGCGGCCATACAGACCCGGCTGGGACGCGGTGTCACCTACTTAGAGGCCGAGGGCGGCTACAAAGGCGGGAGCAAGCGGGTGGTGCTCTGTGCTATCAAGCGCGGGCAGCTGACCGCCCTACGTGGAGTGGTTGGTGACCTTGACCCACACGCGTTTTTAATTGTGACCGAAGGCCACCAGATATTCGGCGATGGCTTTTTGTCGGGCGAGGAGTAGCGCCCTTGCCATTTTGCGAAGCTTGTGGATTTATGATACAATACCCCAAACAGAAGAAACTCAATATACATAATTATTTAACCCGAGAGGACTGATGCCACAGTGAAAAAGAGACTTTGTGTGCTAATACTTATCATGGCTATAGTTTTGTCCGGCTGCGATTTGATTCCGGTTCCGCGTCAGGGCCTTGAGTCGGATACGGCCCCAAGTTGGGTTCACGCCGAGCGGCCCGCTCCGCCACATTCAATAGCGCACCCTATGTTGCCCTCGCCTGGGCAAGAAGAGCTGCCGGAACAAGAAACTCCCGAGGAAGTCGACTGGGCTGCCGTGCTAGGCCACTGGGTGGACGGTACCTTTATAAACGAGCACTTGGGTCTGCGTGTAGACCCGCCACAGGGGTGGGTGCGCCTCGACCAAGAGGGCCTAGCCCTCGCTATCCAGGAAGGTCAGGATATACCTGAAGAGTTCTTGGAAAGTTGCTGGGAGAGCGAGAACCCCGCGGTAACCTGCGATCTGATTGTCTCGAACACCACGACCGGTGCGAATATCCAGGTTATCCACAAGTGGCTGGGAAGCACCGCAGGCGGAATCTCTGTCTTCGAGCTTATGGAACTCTTTGCGGATTCTATGCGGGAGGTTGGCATGGAGGTAAACCTCGACAACCCGGACACCACAAGAATAGGCGAGCACGACTGGCACAGTTTTGACACGGTAACGCATATACTCGATACCGTGGCCCATAGCCGCAGCTTTTTCAGCGTGCGAGACGGCTTTGGGGCGGTAATCTACATAACCTACCACGACAGGTCCGAGACGCTGGAAGAGATTCTGGCGATGTTTGATTCGCTCCAAGGGTGGGAGGTCGAAGAAGAGATAGATGAAGCAGGTGCGGAAGAGGCAGAACAGGCAGAAGCAGAGTACGGCGAAGAAGGCTGATGCAGTTACTCTACAAATACATACGGCGGGAGCGAATCAACGTTCGCTCCCGCCGGTTTTTAGGTGGATTCTACCCGCAACACTTCTTGAACTTTTTCCCGCTGCCGCAGGGGCAGGGGTCATTGCGTCCCGCTTTTTCGGCGGCGGTTTTGCGAACCGGCTGCTTCTTTACGGTGCCGTCGCCGCCACCGTGGGTAGCCTCGGTGGGGTTGAGTACCCGCACACGCTGGGGCTGCTGCTCGCTGCCCTCGTCGTTTTTGCGGATTTGGAAGAGGTAGAGCAGCTTTACGGTATCTTCGCGGATGGACTCGATCATCGCGTCGAACATCTGGAAGCCCTCGAAGCGGTACTCTACCGCCGGGTCGCGCTGGGCATAGGAGCGCAGGTAGATGCCCTGCTTGAGTTCGCTCATGGCATCGATGTGGTCCATCCACTTGGTGTCCACGTTGCGCAGCAGTATTACCCGCTCCATCTCACGCATAACCTGCGATGTGAATTCCTCTTCGCGCTCGGCGTATTTCTTCGCGGCCCGCTCTTTGAGTTCTTGGGCGATGACTTCTTTTTCGGCTACGGCTAGCTGATCGATGTTGTAGTTGTAGTCGTCCTGGGTGGTTAACCAGCCGATAAATTGCTCGCGCAGGGCCTCAAGGTTCCAGTTGTCGCGGATGTCATCGTCACCGATATAGCGAGCAACGGCTCCGTCGATTACCTCGGTTATCATCTTTTGGATATACGTGCTCATGTCCTCGCCGTCCAGCACCTTGGAGCGCTGGGAGTAGACGATCTCACGCTGGCGGTTCATGACGTCATCGAACTGGAGCACGCTCTTGCGTATGCCAAAGTTGCGCGATTCCACCTTGCGCTGTGCGTTCTCTATGGTGCCAGTGAGAATTTTGTTCTCGATTGGCACATCATCCTCCAGCTTGAAGGATTCCATTAGGTTTTGTATACGTTCGCCGCCGAACAGCCGCATAAGATCGTCCTCCAGTGAGAGGAAGAACCGAGTTGTGCCGGGGTCACCCTGGCGGCCTGCCCGCCCGCGCAGCTGGTTGTCTATCCGTCGGGACTCGTGGCGCTCGGTGCCGATAATCATGAGACCGCCAGCTTGGCGCACTCGGTCGGCCTCCACGTCGATCTCCTTCTTGAAGGCGGCCATATATTTAGCGAAAGATTCCCGCGCTTGCAGAATTTCCTCAACATCGGTCTCGGCGTATCCGGTGGCCTCGGCGATAATCTCTTCGGGGTAACCTTCGCCACGTAGCTTTGCCTTACTGAGGTATTCGGCGTTGCCGCCCAGCACAATGTCGGTACCGCGGCCGGCCATGTTGGTGGCAATTGTGACCGCGCCGTACTTGCCGGCTTGTGCGACAATTTCGGCCTCTTTGTCGTGGTATTTGGCATTGAGGACCTCGTGAGGCACCCCGCGTGCCTTGAGCATACGGCCCAGCAGCTCACTGCGCTCGATTGAGACAGTGCCTACCAGCACCGGCTGCCCCTTCTCGTGGGCGATGACGATTTCGTCTATTACCGCGGTGAACTTGGCCGGTACATTTTTGTAGACCACGTCGGATTTATCGTCGCGGATAGCTGGCTTGTTGGTGGGTATCTCGATTACGTCCAGCTTGTATATCTCCTGGAACTCGGCTTCTTCGGTTAGGGCGGTGCCGGTCATCCCGGAAAGGCGGTCGTACATCCTAAAGTAGTTCTGGAAGGTGATGGTCGCGAGGGTTTTGCTCTCCTTCTCCACGGTCACCTTCTCTTTGGCTTCGATGGCTTGGTGAAGTCCCTCATTGTACCGCCGACCGATCATCAGCCGCCCGGTGAACTCGTCGACGATTACGACCTTGCCCTCGTCGCTGACCACGTAGTCAACGTCCCGGTGCATTAGACTGCGAGCCTTTATCGCCTGGTTAATGTGGTGAGAGAGCGTCATATTTTCGGCGTCGGAGAGATTCTCTAACCCGAAGTGTTGCTCGGCCTTGCGTACGCCATCTTTGCTTAAGGTGGCGGACTTGGCCTTTTCGTCTACTATGACGTCACCTTCGGTCTGGTCATCTACGTCGGCTTTGGTGTCCAGGTCATCTTCCCGGACTTTGGTGTAGCGCAGTATCGCCGCAAAGCGGTCGGCTTTTTCGTAGAGGTCAGTGGATTTTTCGCCGGGGCCCGAAATAATCAGCGGTGTTCGCGCTTCGTCCACCAAAATTGAGTCGACTTCGTCCACAATGGCGTAGTTAAAGCTGCGCTGGACTTTCTCCTGCTTGTATATGACCATGTTGTCGCGCAGGTAGTCGAAGCCCAGCTCGTTGTTGGTGCCGTAGGTAATATCGCAGTTGTAGGCAGCTCGGCGTTGTTCTCCGCTCAGCCCGTGCACAACCAGCCCCACACTCAGCCCCAAAAAGCGGTAGAGCTTGCCCATCCATTCGGAGTCGCGCTTTGCGAGATAGTCGTTGACAGTAACGATGTGCACGCCTCTGCCGGTCAGTCCGTGTAGGTAGGCCGGCAGGGTAGCAACCAGGGTTTTACCTTCACCGGTTTTCATCTCAGCGATGCGGCCCTGGTGGAGGACAATTCCGCCGATAATCTGCACCGGGAAGTGGCGCATACCAAGCACGCGTTCGCCGGCTTCCCGGCAGACCGCAAAGGCCTCTGGCAGAATGTCGTCTGTAGTTTCGCCCGCGGCCAGCCGGGCTCTTAGTTTGTCTGTGGTTTCGCGTAGCTGGGTATTGCTCATGGCTTTAAATTCATCTGCAAGGGATTCTACCCTTTGGGCTATGGGGTGTACTCGCTTGAGCTCACGGTGCGAGTATGTGCCGAAAAGTTTTGTCATAAGTCCCATTCGTTACTTCTCCGCTTTCTGCCCGCCTGATTGCGGGCTCTGCTTTTTGTGGCATGTACTTATATTGTACCCTTATTTTGGTAGATAGTCAAATATATATGAAGGTTTTGCTATAGTATCTGCGCTCACTTGTCTCGATTGCTTATCGCGGGTCTAGAGTTGTTGGGTACGATTCCCATATCGACCCGCCTAACTCCGCACACGCTCATTGTAGGGGCGATTTTCAATCGCCCGCGGTTTACCGGGGACTCATTGTTGTACGGTCTGTTTTCCATGTCCGCCTAGGTTTACTATGTAGCCTGATGTTGTA
>WRAV01000015.1 GCA_009780025.1 Oscillospiraceae bacterium
AACGACAACGCTCGCACATCATGGCAATGCTTCCCATTGCTTAGTGGTGCGGATTTTTGGTATAGTAAAGCCATTCATATGGAGCGTATTTTTTCCGTTATGTTTATCTTAGGGCTTACCGGAATTCCCGCCCGCCAGGCCGCCACCGCGAACAAAACAATCGACACCATGGCAGCGCTCAGGGCTATAAGGGCGTTGCTTGGGTTTTGGCCGAAACCCGCCAGAGAGAATATGGTCTCGGTGACGAGCGCTCCAGCAAAGTAGCTGGCGAGCAGCCCCAGCAGGTTGCAGACCCCGGCCATCCAGGCGGCGGCGCGGTATTTCATCGCCCCGGTGGAGACCGCGCAGGCAATGGCGTTGGGCGCGTCTGTCCAGCCGTTGACGAACACCACGCCGACAATAAGCGCCAGAACAATGCCTTCGGTCATGCCACCACCTGCCTGTCTTTTTGTACATGTATACGCGGGGGAAGGCGGGTTTAGGCCGGGACGATTGCCACCGCACATATCGGTCTGTTGTAGTTTGTCAAGGTTTTTCACCGCTTGGACGTAAAAAAATAGCCCATGAAGTAGGGAGTAATATCCCTGTTCATGGGCTTTGCTGCTGGCAAGTCTCAATTATTACAATTAGTGGTATTGCAAGGGGTTGAGCGGTTTAATGCTTACACTCAGAGGACTTTAGCAATCAACTGGATTGTATTGAAATACTTGCCACCTTCTGCTGTTTTCATATCTAAAGTCCATTTGTCCACGCAATCCGCATCCAATGCAAATTCTTCTCCCTTTTTGGGGTCAAGGCTCGTAAGGTATTCTTCCCAAGCTATGTCGTGGCAAACCTGTTCGCTGAAGTTCACAATCTCTATGCCCTCTGCCTTGCTAAACAAGTCCCTCCACCACTGGGTGCCACGGACGTACCTCGCAACTTCGGGAACCTCCCAAAACGGTCTCATTTCCTGTGGAATATTGTCGCCAAAATCATACTTCAAGCCGGGAAATGCAACTGCAATGTAGCCGCCTTTTTTCGCATAGGGAATAAGATTTGGCAGCACTTCCTCGGTATCGCCAAACATATTGTATGCGCCTACCGAAAAAATCACATCGAAGTAGCTCTTTGCAAATGGCAACGGCTGTGTAGCGTCCAGTAGCATCGGAACGATTTTATCTGCAATGCCAAGGGCTTGAAAACGCTCATGATTGACGGTCGGGTCAGCATATAAGTCGGTGGCAAAAACCTCAGCACCGTATGCCTGCACCAGATACAGCGCCGATAAGCCCATTCCAGAGCCTAAATCAAGGATTTTCATATCCTTGGTGATCTTGAAATGCGATGCCAATTCCTCGGCTTGTCGTATTCCATTCGGCCCCCACATTGTTTCCTTTAGTAGTGCAAGATTATTTTCATCAGCGATAAATTTGTTTGAAAAAGTATTATTCATATTTTCCTCCATAAAGTTAGTTTGATAACCTATGGGAGGTTTATACACAAGACTATTTTATGCAAACCTCCCGGTTTACTACCAGCTCTCGTGCATTGCAGACTAACATTGTCCAGCTCTCCTTTTTTGTTCAAAATATAAGTACGTGACCCCACTCACAAAAAAGCGGAGCAACATACAAAATTATAACACACTTACTACTGCAATTGCTACCCCTAATTCTGTTCCTTTGTGGTGTGTGCGGGAATTCCCCAGAACGCGCGATGCTCGCCCCTACTTTGCCGTGTATTTGTGCGTTTTGCGCATTGATATTTTTATGTCAATTTGGTATAATTGTCCATATAACGCAAGGCCTGTCCGCAAGGCCTTAAAAATAAGGAGGTACAAATATGCCAGCATCGTGGGAAAAGGGAATCGACATTAACAACGTGAGCACAATTATCTGTGGCAGCCGGGTGTTTTTAGGGGTAGGCGCTATCCAGAAGATGGGCTTTATCGCCGAGCAGCTAAAGGCCAAAGGGGTTAAGAGCGTGCTTGTAATGACAGGTAAGGCCGCTTATGCCAAAACCGGCGCTTGGGACCACGTGACCAAAGCCCTGGATGCTCAGGGGATTACTTACACGCTGTACAACAAAGTGCAGCCCAACCCTGAGACCCACCAGGTTGACGAAGCTGTTAAGATTGGCAGAGACGCGGGCGCAAACGCTGTTATTGCCATTGGCGGGGGCAGCCCGATTGATGCCGGTAAGAGTGCGGCAATCCTGCTCGAGTACCCGGAGAAAACCTGCCAGGATCTCTATGAGATGAAGTTTACGCCTGAAAAGGCCGTGCCGATAGTTGCTATCAACCTCACCCACGGTACCGGCACCGAGGCCAACAGGTTTGCGGTTGTAACTATCCCGGAGAAAGAGTATAAGCCGGCCCTGGCAAGCGACCACATCTACCCCTTCTACTCAATTGATGACCCGGCGCTAATGACCGGTCTGCCTGCGGACCAAACCAGATACGTGAGCGTGGATGCGGTAAACCACGTGGTTGAGGCCGCATCCACCGTACTGAACAACCCGTTCGCGATTACGCTGGGCAAGGAAGTCATGCGCATGGTGGCAACCTACCTGCCGGTGGCCCTCAAAGACCCCGGCAACCTTGAGGCCAGGTACTTCCTGACCTATGCTGCCATGATTGCGGGCACTTCCTTCGACAACGGGCTGCTGCACTTTACCCACGCGCTCGAGCACCCGCTGAGCGGCATCAAGCCCGAGATAACCCACGGCCTTGGTCTGGCGATATTGCTGCCGGCAGTCGTTGAATGTGTCTACCCGGCTAGGAGCGAGATTTTGGCTGATGTGCTCTCACCCATCGTTCCAGGTCTTACAGGAGAGGCGTGCGAAGCCAAAAAGGCTGCCGATGGCGTGCGCGCATGGCTTAAGTCTGTCGGTATAACCGAGACTCTTAAAGATGTTGGATTTACCGCAGCCGATGTTCCCAAGCTGGTTGCGCTCACCTTCGAGACCCCGGGACTGACCGGCCTGCTGGGCTGTGCGCCGGTGGGTTCGGACAAGGCAGCCGTTGAGAAGATTTACACTCAGTCGCTATAAATAGGCTAATTCAAGCACTAAAAAACAACAGCCGTGTCTCCGCTTTGGGAGGCACGGCTGTTGTTTTTTCAAATGTAATAGGAGGTTTTTCCTGTAAGTGTGTGCAATGCTAAACTTAACTGTGAAGCTTCTTTTTTAGAATTCCTTGCTTGCGGCGTTCATAAGAGATGAGCGGAAAGTGATTTTTTTGATAGGCATTTTGTCTTTTAAAAGCTCATAAAACAGCTCGCAAAGGTTCTCGCAAGTAGAAACCTTTTTGGTAACAACTATCCTGTACTCTGGGTATGACCAAGCAAGTTCGTGGTCTATCTTTTTAAGAGGAACGCAATACTTGGGGTCGTTAATAATTCCAGCCTTTTTGTATACTTCGAGCATTGGCTCGAGGAGCGGGTCGCCCTCTTGGAAGAGTGTTGCGTGGTGGAAGTGGTCGGCAACTTCCCAAGCTTTTTTGAAGCCCTCTTTACATGCATGAGCAAATCCGGTTACCGGGTCCACGACATCTTCGAGCTCAATTGTAAGAAGGCCCGAGTGTCCGTGGAGATGCTTTGCTTCACACGGCCAATTCATAAATCTGTGAGCGTATTGAAAGTCAAGGTTCACGATGGATCTGTACTTGTTGTTTTCCATTGCTGCGACTCCTTTTATTAATTGATAATAATTATTATATAGCAATTAATATCGATTGTCAAGAGCTGCGGTGGTTTATGTTGCAAATTTTTTTACAAAGCTATTGACTTTGACGTTATGTAATAGTTTATACTGTGTTGTGAGGTGAGACGGTATGGAGTATTCCAGCAACAAGCTCTCTAAGATGTCCGGCGTAAGTGCACGCACTTTGCGACACTATGATGACATTGGGTTATTAAAGCCGGCGAGAGTAGCTTCATCTGGGTACCGCGTTTATGGTCAAGAGGAGGTGAGCGCGCTGCAACAAATACTGCTCTACAAGGAACAGGGCTTTTCGCTGGGCGATATAAAAAAGCTGTTGTCGGCCCCTGACCTTAATAGGGAGCAGACATTTTTGAGCCACCTTGCGCGGCTTCAAAAAAGGCGCGAGCTATTGGACGCTTTGATAAGCAACGTGACAAAATCCATCGCTGCCATGAAGGGAGAGATAGCAATGACAGATAAAGAAAGATTCGGGGGTTTTAAGCAAGCTGTGATTGACGAAAACGAGCGAAAGTATGGGGCCGAAATACTGTCTAAATACGGAGCTCAGGCTGTGGAGGAATCCAACGTGTGCTTAAAGGATTTGACCAGGGAGCAATACAACGAGTGTGAACGGCTGCGCCTTGCCGTGGAGGAAAGCCTAAAAGCGGCGCTCGAAATAGGAGACCCAGCAAAGTGTATTAGCGCAAGAGACTTGCGACCTACACCGACAGTGGTTGAGCGTGTTTTACCCAAACTACAGCCAGGAGTACCACAAGGGGCTGGGGGAAATGTATGTTGCCGATGAGCGGTTTCGAGCCCATTACGACAAGATAGCCCCCGGAGCCGCGGAGTTTTTGCGTGATGCCATCCACGCTTACTGTGGGTGATGGCAAGAGGACAACAATATTGACAGAATGTGCGGCGAGCTGATACAATATCTATATAAATGCCGGGCGTGCCATTTATCTGCGCCCGACCCAAGGAGGACACACAAATGCTTACGCAAATCAACACCACAGACGCTCCCGGCGCTATAGGCCCGTACTCCCAGGGAATTCGTTGCTGCGACATGCTCTTTACCTCGGGGCAGCTGCCCATGGACCCCAAAACAGGGGAAATTGTAGGCGACAACGTAACCGCCCAGGCCCACATGGTTCTTAAAAATCTTGAAGCCATACTGAAAGAAGGCGGCGCGGACTTCGGCACGGTTATGAAGACCACCTGCTTCCTGCACGACATGGCGGACTTTGCCGCGTTCAACGAGGTGTACGCCAGCTACTTCACTTCCGATCCCAAGCCGGCGAGGTCGTGCATAGCGGCAAAGACCCTGCCTCGGAATGTCCTCTGCGAGATCGAGGCTGTTGCTTGCGTGAAGAAATAGGGATTGTGTATGGGCGCCGCTTGCTGCGCCCGCGATCATGGTACACACCAACAGGAAATGTGCGGTCGGGTTTTCATCCCCGGCCGCACATTTATAGTCAGCGGACTTCAAAACTGACACAAGAGGTGGGTGGTTTTTGAGGCCTAGGTCAAGTATTTAAGTTCAAGTTTTAGTTCAAGACCAAATCTTAATCAGCCTTTGGCTGGGCATATTGTACCGCTGATGCCGCGGAGGCGCTTACTCTTTGTCTCGCCAAAGAGTAAGCAGGAAGGCGACTTAGGGGGCTTCCCCCCGTGGCGCCCCCGACTACTGCGCCAAAGGCATGCAGTAGTCGCAAAGACCGCGTAAGCCCCCCGCACTATACCCGGCCTTGCTCGTCGAATTTTTGCCCGGGTAGCCTCTTCGTATCTGTAATGCACTGTCAATACCGGGCAAAACCATTTGCTCATGCGGTCACCAAACGCCCGGCAATCACGGATCAGGCTTTGAACCGGTAGGTTGAATTTAGGCCGTTGGGCCGACATCGAATTTACCCAGCCGCTATGCGAGCCCGGGTTTAGAGTGAGGAATTCTCGCGATGAGATGTTAGCTGTTGACTGCGCCACTACTGACAAGTCGGGAGCTCGCAAGAATAACATACCAATAAACTTTCTAGTTTTCGCTCACCTGTCCGTATAGTGGGGGTCTGGGGGAGTTGTTTGCGACTGAACTTGGAGCAAACCCGGTCCTCCCCCAGTCGCCTTTCTTTTGCTTACTTTTTCTTTGGCGAGACAAAGAAAAGTAAGTGCCCCTGCGGCATGAGCGGCACACTATTCTCGCCCGCAGGCGAATTAATATTCAGACCTTGACCTGGAACTTGACCTTAAGGCTTTGAACTTGACCTTGGCCGGTCGTGGATGGAACCCCGACCCTACAACGATGTGGGGGCAAACCAGGGGTCCGATGTTAAACCAGGGGCGGGAAAACCCCGCCCCTACGACGATTGTTAGGCTTGTGGAGATTGCCCGCTGGGACGCCCGGGTATAGCGTACCCTACAACGCAAAACTTTGCCCTCAAAAACCCACCCGCCCCTTGCGGTATTTTTGAAGTCACTCAGCTATATACAATAGACGCATGACGCAATTGCACGCAAACAAAAATCGCTCGCAGATACGGAAACTTCCATATCTGCGAGCGATTTTATTTTGTAATTTTATTCTTCTTCCGGTGGGCCGAACTCCATAACCACGGGGGCCTCTTCTTCTACGACCTCTTCCTGTACATCGTCCAGGAGGGCGCGGATGCTCAGGGAGACGCGCTTGCGGTCAAAGTCGATCTCGGAGATTTTGGCGTCGACTTCTTGGCCGATGCTCAGCACATCAGCCGGCTTGGTGATGCGGGTGTTGGAAATCTGGCTTATGTGGATAAGCCCGTCCACCCCGGGAATAATTTGGGCAAATGCACCAAACGGCGTCATCGAGACGATTTTCACCGTGGCGGTGTCGCCGGTGCCGTATTTTTGTTTGAGCACCTCCCACGGGTTTTCGTCGTTCTTTTTGTGGCCTAGGGAAATCTTCTTTTTCTCGCGGTCAATATCCTTTACGAAGACCTCGAGCTGTTGGCCAATGGATACCACCTCGGAGGGCTCCTTAATGCGGCTCCAGCTCAGCTCGGAGATGTGCACCATGCCGTCCACCCCGCCCAAGTCGACAAACGCGCCATAACTGGTGAGGGACTTTACGGTACCTGTGTAAGTTTTGCCGATCTCAACGTTTTGCCAGAAGCCTTCTTCCTGGCCTTTGCGCTCGTCTTTGAGAACAGTGCGGATCGAGCCCACTGCCCGGCGGCGTTGCCTGTTGGTCTCTAAAATCTTAAAGCGGGCTGTGGTTTTCAGCAGCGTCTCAAGCTCCTGCCCCCGGGAAAGGGTTGCTTGGGAGGCGGGTATAAACACGCGCACACCGGCGTGCAGGGCTATAACGCCGCCCTTTACCACATCGACTATTGTGCCTTCCAGCACGGTTCCGTCCGCTTCGGCCTCTACTATTTTTTCAAAGCCGGCTATAGCGTCCAGCCGCTTTTTGGAAAGCATGGCGGTGCCCTCAACGTCGTTAACTCGAAGCACAAGCAACTCAAGCTGGTCGCCTACTTTTACCAGCTCGTCCAATTTTGCGCCCAAGTCATCGGTAAACTCGTTTAGGGGAACGTACCCCGCGTGCTTGGTACCGAGGTCTACAGACACCTCGGTTGGGGACACGCCGGTCACGGTGGCGGTAACTTTCTCCCTCGAACTCACTGACTTAAAAGATTGCTCGAGCATTTCCTCAAAGCTCATCTCTTCTTGTTGGGCTCCTAGAATTTCACTCATTCTCGCTTGTACCTCCTTAATTATGAACGCGGGTGTGGACGCGCCGGCTGCGATTCCCACAGTCTTCTTGTCTGACAAAAACTCATCGGGAATCTCTTCGGCCTGTTCCACCCAAATTGTTTGGGTAGCCCCTGCGCACAGCTCGTACAGCCCTTTGGTGTTCGCGCTGCTCCTTCCCCCTACAACCACCATAACATCGCAATTGCGGGCGAGTTTGCCCGCCTCATCTTGACGCAACCGGGTCGCATCACATATTGTACCAAATATCTCGCAATTAGTCCACTGCCTTTTTGTAATTTCGACACATTTTTGCCACTCATCCAACTTCGCGGTGGTTTGGGCGGCCAAAATATAGGCTTTTTCAACAGAAGTTTGTGCAGAGAGACCAAGTTCGCGCAGCTGCGCGGCGTCTCTGACTATATGGTAAGGGCCCCGACAATGGCCGATTATACCCACAACTTCAGGGTGAGTCTTGTCTCCCAAGAGGATGGCTTCTTTGCCATGCGCCCCAGCCTTGCGGACAATCTCGTGGATTTTGTGCACGTATGGGCAGGTGGCGTCCAGGTGGCTTAAGCCATGGTGCTCAAGCTCCCGGTAGGTGTCCAGCCCCGCCCCATGGGCCCGCAGGACAACTTTGTGGCCGGGCCGGGCCTCTTCCAGGCTCCCAATGGTTGCGGCGCCTTGGCTCTCCAACTGTTTGAGCAGTTGGGCGTTGTGGATGAGTTCCCCAAGGATTTGCAGCTTTTCTCCGCGCTCCAGCGCATCTTCTACCAGTTTGACAGCTCGGGCGACCCCAAAGCAGAAGCCCGCGTGCTTAGCGATGATTACCATTAACTATCACCATCGACGGGATCGGGCGGGTCCATCAGAGAAATGATTTTGTCCATCACAAACTTGCTTGCCTGGCGCAGAGATGCGGGAGAGCTAGTATCTACGCCGATTTCGCTGTTCGGTATCATTGGTCCGTAGCGGACGGTTACCGTGCTGCCAAACCGCACGCCTTTGCGGTAGGTGATCGCCATGGGCAGGACGTCAGCTCCAGTCTGGCCGGCAATTACCGCAACACCTGAGCGTGGGCGGAGCGGTACTCCATCCTTTGAACGGCTGCCCTCGGGGAAGACCCCCAGTACTCCACCGTCCTTTACGATTTGTCCGGCGGTTTCAATAGCGCTGTTGTCGCCTTCGCCCCGCTTTATCGGTATGATTCCCAGTCTGCGGATGATAAACCCGGCCACCGGATTTTTAAGCAGCTCCATTTTGGCTAAGTAACGCACCTGCACCGGGATGTTCTGAGCGATGATTAAGGGGTCGAAATTACTGCGGTGGTTGCAGGCCAAAATATATCCGCCGTCGGGTGGGATATTCTCGAGCCCTTCGTGTTTTATCCGGAAGACGATGCGCACCAGCAGGCCGGTTGCCGCCCTGCCCAAAGGGTAGAGGTTCATGCCAGCCCCCGCTCTCGTATAATTTTTAGCACCTGGGCAACGCTCTGCTCGAACTCGTTGCCGGTGGTGTCGAGCATAACCGCGTCCTGGGCTGGTTTTAGCGGGGCGGTGGCCCTGCCTATATCGTTTGCGTCGCGGCGCTGTATATCACCGAGTACCTGGTCGTAGGTAATTTTGCTTCCCTTGGCGATGAACTCTTTGTATCTGCGCATGGCCCTGTCTTCGGGGGTGGCGGTCAGGAATATTTTCAGCTGCGCCCCAGGCAGCACTACGGTGCCTATATCCCGCCCGTCCATGATGACGTTGTACTTTGTCGTCATCTCACGCTGGAGCCCCAGCAGAAAGTCCCGCACGGCGGGAAAGGCTGAGACATCCGAGGCGATTAGACCCATCTCCGGACCGCGAATATCGCCGGTGACGTCCCGACCGTTCAGGAAGATAAGCTGTTGCCCGTCTTGGTAGTCGAGCTCAACTTTGATTTCACTCAGCCGGGGGATGAGCGCGGCATCGTCGGTGTGTGGGATGTTATTTTGCAGCGCAAACAGCCCGACCGCCCGGTAGAGCGCGCCGGTGTCCACATAGATAAATTCAAGTGTGCGAGCCACGCTTTGGGCTATGGTGCTCTTGCCTGCCCCCGCCGGCCCGTCGATTGCTATAGATGTCATTTTGCGGTGCCTCCTACTTGTAGAGGCGGATGGCAATCCGCCCGTATGTGGTTGCCTCTAGGTGAGCATTTATGCGGGACGATTAGCATAGTCCCCTACAGCGACAGTGTCAACTGCCATTATGCCTTCATTCCCGCCAGGTACCCGGTCGAGAATGCAATCTGCAAATTAAACCCGCCGGTGTAGGCATCCAGGTCGAGCACTTCGCCGGCGAAATAGAGCCCGTCCACCAGCTTGGACTGCATGGTGCCGGGGTTTACCTGCCGTGTGCTTACCCCGCCGGAAGTTATTACGGCCTCGTCTATCGGGCGCAGCTCCTTTACCCGCAGGGGCAGTTTTTTCAGTAGACCGGCAAGGCGGACACGCTCTTCCCGGGTTATCTGGTGGACTTTGGTGGTCGGGTCAATCCCGCTCAGCGAAACGATTGGGTCGATGAGCTTGCTAGGAAGCAAACCTCCGATGGCGTTGTTGAAGTTTTGATTGGAGCGCTGGGCAAAATCCCGTAGAATGCGTGTGTCCAGCTGCTCGGTGGTGAGCGCGGGCTTGAGGTCGACCCCCAGCGTGTAGTCGCCCGATGCTCCGTACATATGTGCCGAGGCGCTGAGCACTAGTGGACCAGACACCCCAAAGTGGGTGAAAAGCATCTCGCCCTGCTCTTTGAAGAGGACGCGGTCTTTTCGGGCCAGGGTTAGCGTTACATTTTTAAGCGAAAGGCCCATTGCTTGGGAAGGCCAGCTTTCCCGGGTGACGATGGGCACAAGGCTGGGCCGCGTAGGGATGATTTCATGCCCCGCCTGTGCGGCCAGAGCGTAGCCATCCCCGGTGGAGCCGGTGCGCGGGTAGCTGCACCCACCGGTGGCCACAATCACGCCAGGTGCCGGGTATTCTTTGCCCGAGTGACAGCGTACCCCGGCGATAGCGCTGTTTTTTATAAGCAAATCTGACACCCGCTCGCGCAGGATTGGTGCACCGTTTTCTTTCGCGTAGCGGGTGAGTGCGCGCACGACGTCGCCGGCCTTGTCGGAGGCCGGGAAGACCCGCCCGCCTCGCTCGGTTTTAAGTGGGACGCCCAGCCTCTCAAAAAAGTCAATGGTGTCCTGGGGCGAGAACGCGCTCACCGCGCTGTACAGGAACTGCCCATTGCTGCGCACTGCTGCTAAAATATCCTGGAGGTCGCAGTTGTTTGTCAGGTTGCACCTGCCCTTGCCGGTGATACCCAGCTTTAACGCGGGGCGATCGCTCCGCTCAAGCACCGTGACCCGTTTGCCGCGGGCAGCCAGAGTTCCCGCGCAGATGAGACCTGCGGCACCCCCGCCTACGACTATGACTTCAGATGGCTTGTACATTACATTCCGCCTTTTATAGATGTCAGATCAATTGTACCCTGTACACCTCTCGTTGTCAATTCAGCAGTTGATCTGATATTTTCCTGTCTATGGTTAACTGACTTAAAAATTGCCACAAGGGTTGGGTGGCTTTTGAGTTCAAGGCCTAACGTTGTAGGGGTGGGGTCATCCCGCCCGTGCACTCCCTGGGCATTGGTGAGGTCAAGCTCAGAGTCAAGGTCAAGGTCCGAATATTAATTCGCCTATGGGCGAGTATAATGTACCGCTCGTGCCGCGGAGGCACTTACTTTTCTTTGTCTCGACAAAGAAGAAGTAAGCAAAAGAAAGGCGACTGGGGGAGAACCGGTTGCGCTCCAAGACCAGTCGCGCACAACTCCCCCAGGCCCCCTCTCCACGGGCATGTGAGCGAGAACCAGGGCGTTTGCCCGTGTGTAATTTTTGCGAGCTCCCGACTTGTCAACAGAGGCAAAAGTAACAGTAGACGCCTTTGAATTTCGAGCCACTGGCCGCCCGCAAGCTTACCCAGCCGCTATGCGAGCCCGGGTTTAGAGCAAGGAGTTTTTGTGGTGAGGTATTTACTGTAGACTATGCCGTTGTTGACGAACACTGTCAGATTCGGAGTGGTATCGCTAATGAGCCTGACTACCGCCCCCACTAACCTGTCCTTGACCTACCAGTGGGGGTCTGGGGGAGTTGTTTGCGGAGCACGCCCTTTGTGCGTAGTCAGCCCCGGCCCTCCCCCAGTCGCCTTTCTTTTACTTACTTTGCTTTGGCGAGACAAAGAAAAGTAAGTGCCCCCGCGGCACGAGCGGTACACTATCCTCGCCCGAAGGCGAATCAAAATCAAGTCCTTGAACTTAGCCCTTGACCTTTGAATTTGACCTACACCCAAAAAACCTTGGAACAGTTTTGAAGTCAGTTGACTATACATAAAAAGCCTTGGAACGGTGCCGAGTTACCGTTCCAAGGCCTTGCTTTTTGTTATTCGCGATAGGTAAACGCCGTAATCGCGTTCTCTTCTAAACTCGCGACTTGCTGATAAATTCCATTTGAGATTACGGCTTCTATGGTTTGCCCTGTGGATTCTGCGATATGCGCAAGCCACCTGCAGACTACCTCGTCAAGTTCTACTTTGAACTGTTTCATGATTTTCCCCTTTCCTTAGCATACTTGGCGAAGAAAGCAAAAGTCCGGAAGTTGCCTCAATCAAAAAAATATGCGACGGCCTTGAAATCACACTGGGGCAGTTTTTCAGCACACCCGAGTTTGACGCTCTGGAGCAGGAGATAAAATAGTGACATGTGGCTTGACTATAATATTTGATACACTATAAAACACACTTGTGTAACGCGGGGATATGGGGTATACTGGTGATAAACTTAAAACACATAGCTCCGGCGTTTTTGCCAATAGGAATTTGAGCATGAAGAAGATATTCTCCTATGCGGGTTTGTACCTGCGTCGTACCGACTATATGTTATGGGTGCCGTGTATCATACTCTCGGCGCTCAGTATTCTTTTGCTTATGGGGATACTGGATACCGATCACTCCGACATACTACGGATGAGCAATCGCAATATTTTTGTGCAGGCGCTCTCGGTTTTTCTGGGTGTGTGCGGTGCTATTGTCTTATCGCTTTTGGACTATAAAGACCTTGCCAAGCTCTGGAAGGTCTACGCCCCGCTCAGCTACGGACTGCTTTTGCTGACTTTCTTTATCGGGGTGGGCGCGCCCGGCCGCCCGGACGCGCGCCGGTGGCTGGTAATGCCGTTTGCAGGTGTCACGATTCAGCCGGCCGAGCTTTTGCGGGTGGCGTTTATACTTATGTTCGCCTACCACATTTACAAGTTGGGCGAGCGTATAAACCACCCGCTGCACCTAGCGGGGCTTCTTGCTCACCTTGCGGTGCCGGTGGTACTTGTTCAGATACAAGGGGACAGCGGTTCGGCGCTTATCTTTGCGGTTATGGCAATGTGTATGCTGTTCGGCGCAGGGCTGAGCTGGAAGTATATTGCCGGCGCGCTGGTTGGTGCAGGAGTATCGCTGCCGATTATCTGGAACTTTGTGCTTAACCCCTGGCAGAAGCAGCGTATCATGGAGGTCTTTTACGCCGCGGACAGAGACATAGAAGGCTTCTTTTTCCAGCAGCACTGGGCGATTACCTCCCTTGCGGTCGGGGGTGCCGAAGGCAGCGGCCTGTTCGCCGACGGACACATCTACGTGCCCGAGATGCACAACGACTTTATCTTCTCGTTCTTGGGGGCGAGCCTGGGCTTTGTGGGCGTGATTCTCACAATCGCGGTGATGAGCGTCCTATGGTTTAAGATACTACGGGTTGCCGCCCGCGCAAATGATATGTTAGGCTACACTATCTGCATGGGCGTGTTCGCTATGATGGCATTTCAGTCGTTCGCAAACATCGGGATGAATATAGGAGTGCTGCCGGTAATTGGCAACACGTTGCCATTTGTATCTTATGGGGGCTCGTCGGTGTTAACTTCATACCTTTGCATCGGGATAGTCCTCTCGGTTTCTATGCATTCGGCCAAGACGATGTTCGGCAGCCAGGGATAGGCGTGCCTTCAGGCCGCATACAAAGCTCGAAAATGGTTGGTATATAAGCCCAACTCTACATAGATACACCAAGAACAGAATTATAAGGGCAGGGTTCTATCCTTGTCCGCATGTGTATTAAAACAACACTCGAGGAGAGATTCACCATGGGAAGAATGTACTACGATGCCGACTGTAACCCGGAGCTTATTAAGGGCATGAAGGTGGCTGTTATCGGCTACGGCGCACAGGGACGGGCCCAGGCTTTAAACCTGCGGGAGAGCGGGGTAGACGTGCTAATTGGGCTGTACGAGGGCTCAAAAAGCGCTGAGGTGGCAAAGCGGGAGAGTTTTACTGTGCTAAGCGCGGCTGACGCCACCGCCCAGGCCGACTTTGTCGTTATGCTGGTAAACGACGAGAAGATGAAAGACATATACGAAGAGAGCGTTGCCCCCAACATAAAAGCCGGGGCGGCCCTCTGTTTTGCCCACGGGTTCAACATTCGCTATGGGCAGATAACGCCGCCGGGGAACATAGACGTTATAATGGTCTCCCCCAAGGGTGTGGGCAACGTGGTACGCAGTGACTACCAAGCGGGCAGGGGTGTCCCCGGGCTCATCGCGATCGAGCAGGACGCCACCGGGAATGCCAAAGAGCTCTCCCTCTCATATGCGTGGGCAATCGGCTGCGGGCGGTGCGGTATTCTGCAAACCACCTTTGCCGAGGAGACCGAGACCGACCTTTTCGCTGAGCAGTGCGTACTTTGTGGTGGGGTTACTGCCCTTATGCAGGCCGGGTTCGAAACCCTTGTAGAGGCCGGCTATCAGCCTGAGAGCGCTTACTTTGAGTGTGTACACGAGATGAAGTTGATTATCGACCTTGTGGCCGCCAAAGGCTTTGCATACATGCGTGACGCTATAAGCGATACCGCCGAATATGGCGATTACATGATCGGGCCGCGGATGATTACCCCCGCTATCAAGGCCGAGATGAAGAAAGTGCTGGCCGAAGTAAAGGACGGCACCTTCGCTAAAAACTGGATTGCGGAGACTGCTGCCGGTAAGCCCAATATGGCGAAATTCCGGGCGGAGCAGACTGACACGCTGGTTGAGGAAGTTGGCGGGCGGTTGCGGAAAAACATGAGCTGGGAAGATTAACGAAAGGGGACATACAGCATGATTTACACAAGCGACATAACCGAAAGCGCAGCGGCTTTGAATGTAGCGCAGTTGATGTGCGCGGCCGCGCGGACAGCACCAAAAGGCCGCGGTGTAGACCTGATCGAAACTCTGGTGCTGGACGGTGAGGACAAAGATAAGCTAGCCGCAACCATGAGGGAGATTGGCGAGAAGACAGGCCAAGCGTTTTTCATTCGCGACGCTGGGAATATGGAAGCGGCCCACCTTGTGGTTCTCACCGGCGCGGATGTGAGCAAACCACGTGGCCTTAACTGCAAATTGTGCGGTGTCGAAGACTGCGCGGCTGCGAGCAGCGGTGGTATCTCCTGTGCGCTGACGGTCAGCGACTTGGGCATAGCAGTTGGGTCGGCGGCGTCTGTCGCAATGGATAACCGCATGGACAACCGCATCATGTTCAGTGCGGGGATGGCGGCGCTCAAGCTCAAGCTATTTTCGGACAAGGTGGGAATTTGCTACGGTATTCCCCTTGCTACAACCGGTAAAAGTATTTTCTTTGATAGGCCGGCGCTGTAAGAGGCAGTGAGAAGCTGTGTTCATAGTGTCAAGGACTTTTAAGGTCAAGGTCTTTCAAGGTCAAGGGCTGAATATTAATTCAGCCTTCGGGCTGGGTCTATTGTGCCGCTCGTGCCGCGGAGGCACTTACTTTTCTTGTCTCGCCAAGAAGAAGTAAGCAAAAGAAGGCGACTGGGGGAGGACCCGGGTTTTCTCCAAGGTCAGTCGCAAACAACTCCCCCAGGGGCCCCCACTGGTAGGTCAAGGGCACGTTGGTTGGGGCGGTAGGTTTGCGAGCGAACGATACAGCTCCGCAGCCAACATGTTTGTCAACAGCAGCACAGTCAACAGTAGCATACCTCACCGCGGGAATTCCTTACTTTAAACCCGGGCTCGCATAGCGGCTGGGTTAGTTTGCGGGTAGCCAAGGGCTCGAAATCCAAAGGCATCTACTGTTTACTCCTGCCTCTGTTGACAAGCCGGGAGCTCGCGAGAATTGCACACGAGCAAGCGCTCTGGCTCTCGCTTACCTGCCCGTGGAGAGGGGGCCTGGGGGAGTTGTTTGCGAGCGTCCTTTGCGAGACAAACCCGGTTCTCCCCCAGTCGCCTTTCTTTTGCTTACTTCTTCTTGGCGAGACAAAGAAAAGTAAGTGCCTCCGCGGCATGAGCGGCACCTTATCCTCGCCCGCAGGCGATTTAAATGTTTGGTCTTGACCTTAACGACCTTGACCTCATGAACACAAGCTCTAAGACAGAGGACAGAGAAAGGCACTGCGCCCCCTCTGTCCTCTGTTTTTTCTTATCTGATTTATGTTTTGCGAACAGGCAATTGCAGCTCGGTTAAAAAGTCCTCTTCATGCTCGGTGTTGTAGTAGGTGTTTATCGCTAGGCCGCGAACCATGCCGTCCATTACATACCCGTTTGTTTCAAGCCATCCGGCAAGTTTTTCTATCGCAGGTACGTACTCTTCGTATGGGCCGGAAAATTGCACGGTGGCCGCCTGTGGAATGGCCGGCAGCACCTTGAATATGAAGCTGCCCTGGCTCTCCCCCAGCTCGTTGACACGGAGAACTGTTTCTACGTCAACATCGGTTTCTTTGTAGTCCTCGTCGTGGTAGATAGAGTAGCCCCCGGCTTTATCAAAAGCGATGTTATTCGCCTGAATGAACGCGGCCATCTTCTCCCATTGGGCGGGCTCATGCTCGGGTGCGGGGATTATTTCGCGCAGGGATAGTACCTTCTCGGCCGGCAGGGACTTGAGCTCAACATCAAAAACCATACTAACTCTCTCCTTTTGCAGTTGGCCGCTCAACGCGGCGATTTTTTCGAGTTTACTTTGCTCGGTGGCAAGCGTGGCTTGCACTTCCCCAGCTTTACGCTCGAGAGCCTCTCTCAGGGTGGTGGGGTTGTTGTACAAGGGCAGCAGCGCCTTTATTTCCTCCACGCCGAAGCCCATGTCTCGCAGCTGAGTTATCCGGGCTAGCAGCGGCATTTGGGTGGCGGAGTAGAGCCGGTAGCCGGTAAATTGGTCCACCTGGGCCGGTACAAGGAGCCCGGCACTTTCGTAATGGCGGAGCATCCGCGCCGACACCCGCACCATCTTTGAAAACTCACCGATTTTGAACAAGCAAACTCACCTCGGTTCTTCGCGATCTGGGGTTGCGACCTAAGTCTACACCTTGACATGGTGGCAGAGTCAATAGGTATTTGAAAATTTATTTTATCTCCTGCTCTAGAACGTCGAATTCGGGTGTATTGAAAAACTGCCCCAGTGTGATTTCGAGGCCGTCGCATAACTTCTTAATTGTAACGATTCCAGGATTCCTGCTTTTGGAATTAAGTATGCTGTAAACAGTCATGGGCGGTACACCGGAAATATTGGCAATGGCATTGATCGCCACTCCTTTTTGCTCGCATAACTCAACGATTCTATTGGCAACCACCTGTTTTGTATTCATCTCTAATCAACCTCCAAAATATATCTTAGACAATTTTAGCTCAATCTACGATATATCCTCTAAGATATATATTGTATTTTGGAGGCAATGGTGTTATAATATACGATATATCTTATGGCGTTAGGATGATTATCCGGAAAGGAAGGACATCATGAAACAGTTCACGGTTGAATTTGATGAAATGACATGCAAATGGTTAGTACATATAGCGGAGTTGACCGGCAAATCAGTAGAGGGCGTTATCGTTGATGGGATACATAATCAGCTTGTAGCTTTTGAGGACGGTATTTGCAAATCTTTTACTTACTCAGAACAATAAGCTCAAGTTTTTGCATGTAAAGTAATCAAGCCTTGAAGCGGAAAGTCAACACTGCTTCAAGGCTTGATTATTGTATTTTTGCGTTTTCTGCCTTTGAAAACTCACCTCGATTCTTCGCGATCTGGGGTTGCAACCTAAGTCTACGCCTTGACATGGTGGCAGAGTCAATAGGTATTTGAAAATTTATTTTATCTCCTGCTCTAGAACGTCGAATTCGGGTGTGCTGAAAAACTGCCCCAGTGTGATTTCGAGGCCGTCGCATATTTTTTTGATAGAGGCAACTTCCGGGCTTTTGCTTTTTTCGCCGAGGATGCTGTAGATGGTGGATGGGTCCACTCCGCAAATGGTTGCGAGGCTGTTGGCATTTAGCCCTTTGTTATTGCACAGCTCATGAATTCTATCAGCTATCGCTTCTTTCAATGTCATCTTCTATTTCCTCCCAATCTGTGATGTGTCCCAATGTTATTGTAGGCGATTTAGAGAAAATATCTCTGGGACTTGTCCCAGAGATATTTATATGGTATTATTGGACACATCCCAGAAAGGAGGGGCATCATGAAACAGTTCACGGTTGAGTTTGATGAAATGACATGCAAATGGTTAGTACATATAGCGGAGTTGACCGGCAAATCAATAGAGAGCGTTATCGTTGATGGGATACATAATCAGCTTGTAGCTTTTGAGGACGGTATTTGCAAATCTTTTACTTATTCCGAATAGTAAAATTAAGTTTTACATACAAAAAACTAGGCCTTGAAGCGGCGAGGCCGGCACTGCTTCAAGGCTTTACATTTCAGTTAAACGAGTTCTTATGTCGCGGGCGGCAAGATGCCGCCCCTACATCCATAGCTTGTTGTAGGGGGCATCACGCCCGCAAAATTGATTCCATCAGCAAGCTGGATACGTAGGGCCTCACCATTGTTTTTTCTCACGCTCTGCCTTATAATGTAAGACATATGAAAACTTATAAGAACCCGAACTGCAAAAAAGTTCGCGGCAGCCATTTGCTTGAGGTCAGCTGCGCCCATTGCAAGTGCTTTATCGCGAACTACCAAAAGGTGGGCGAGAGCAACTTTGTCAAGATGTACAACGAGCGGATTGTCGATGGCAGTATCGATTTTTCGCAGTATCACGGTGCGCTGTTTTGCCCGGACTGCGGGGAGCGTATTGCCACCCGGTATATGACCAAGATGGACAAAAAAGAGGCGTATCGGCTGGTGCCGAGCGCTTTTAACAAGAAGAAAGTTGGCGGTAAAGCATGATGCGGGAATCCGACTTGTCCGAAAAGCTGAATATCCGACAGGAGGCGCCGGGAGACTACGCAGGTGTTTACGCGCTAACAAAGGCAGCGTTTGACGGCACCGAACACTGCGACGGTGACGAACAAGAGCTGCCCGGACGGCTGCGCGGGCGAGTGGAGTTTATTCCCAAGCTTTCGCTGGTGGCCGAGTTAGGTGGGAGGTTGGTTGGGCATATCATGTTTTCGCCGATTACAATCGGCGGGCATTCGGCGCTCTGCATGGGCCCGGTATCGGTGCTGCCGGAGTTTCAAAGCCGGGGAGTAGGCAGCGCATTAATCGAGAAGGGGCATGCGGTGGCCCGCTCTCTTGGATTTTCGGTTTGTGTGCTGGTAGGCCACGAGAATTACTACCCGCGGTTTGGGTATGAGCCAATCAGTCGGCACGGAATAACCTTCCCATTTGAGGCTCCGGAAGATTGCAAGATGGTGAAGTTTCTCAGCGAGGACGGCAAGGACGTTCGCGGCGCAGCAGTTTTCCCGCCGGAGCTTGAGCCGCCAAAGGAACAGTTCACAGAGGAGCAGCTGCAGGAATCTTTGCAGGCGATAGCTTCTCTGCTGGGCAAGTGTGAGAAGGCGCAGGAAAAGCTTGAGGCGGGCGCCGCGCAACACACATTGATGATGAACAGAATACGGGCTCTGCAAATCTCAAAATCGTTGATAGAAAAGGCGATGGGGGAAGGGGCCGGCGAGTAACGCGGAGGTAAGACAATTTTGGATATACGACTTGCGACACTTGAAGATGTCGAGCCAATATGTTTGCTGTACAACGAGTTTTTTGCCTACAACGCGGAACTGCAACCTGAATACTGTTACGCCGCCAATGAGGGCGGAGAGTACCCCAAAAGCACGATAACAAGCGACAGCTCCGACATCTTCCTGGCGATTGCGGATGGCGAGATTGCGGGGTTCATTCATGTGAGGGAAGGGCAAACACCGCCATTTGATTCTGTTGTTTCGCACAAGTATGCTGAGATTATCGACTTTATTGTAACAGGTACACACAGAAGAAAAGGACTGGGCGCAAAGTTGCTTGATGCGGTTAAGCAGTGGAGCAGCGCGCGAAATCTCGCTTACATTGAGATTCTTGCTCTATCCAACGCGGAGGATGCAATCAAGTTTTATCGGCGCGAGGACTTTGCCACGGTATCACACACGATGAGATTTTCACTAACAAAAACTGAAGATTAGGAGCATCATACATGAGCAAACGCGTTATCGTAGTAGGCGGCGGGATAGCCGGGCTCTCGGCTGGGGTATATGCCAAAAAGTGCGGATTCGACGTCACTATTCTGGAGAGTCACAGCATTGCCGGGGGCAACTGCACTTCCTGGCGGCGGGGAGACTATCTCTTTGAGGGCGGGATGCACTGGCTGACCGGCTCAAAGAACGGGGAACCGGTCAACAAACTGTGGCGGCATATCGGCGCACTGGATAACAGCGTCGAAATTCACACGCGGGAGCCGTTTGCCCAGTACGATTACAAGGGCACGCCCATAAAGCTTAGCCGAAATATCGACCTTACCATGTGGCACCTAGCCGAACACTCTTCCAAAGATTTCCAGGCGATACGTGCGATGAGCGAGGCTGTCCGCCGGGTAAGCAAGCTCTATATGCCGATAAGCGACCTGCGCGGAGTAAAAGCCACCAAAAAGCAGCGCATACCGGCCTCTTTGGCCTTCAACTTCCTCACGACCTCTAAAATGCTGAAGGCTTACTCTAAGGTCTCGCGCGAGGAGTATATTGCCCAGTTCAAGCACGAGGGGATTCAGGAGACGTTTCGGGCTTTCGTTGAAGAAAAGAGCGGGTTTTTCCCATTTCTCATGACCTTTGGTACGCTGGCCAGGGGGGACGGCGGATTCCCGGAGGGTGGTTCGCTGCCCTTTGTCCAGCGGATAGTCGATACATTTGAGAGGCTTGGCGGTAAGCTTTTGCTGGGCACGCCTGTAGAGCGGGTGATTGTAGAAAACGGCAAAGCTGTCGGGGTGATGGTTGCCGGCCAGCGAATGGATACCGACTTTGTTATAGTCACCACCGACACCATGGCGCTTGAACAGCTGTTCGAGGTGCCGCCAAAAGCTTCTTGGCTGGACGAGATGCGCAGGGAAACCAGGCCCACTATGTGTGTTCACGTTGCGCTGGGGATAAATGCCGACCTGAGCGCCTACGCCGAGCGATATGTCTGGAAGCTGGAGGAGCCTATTAAGTTGGCCGACGAGACTATTGAATACCTGGGCTTTAACAACTACGCCGGAGACACCACCTACAACCCGCCAGGCAAGACCGCGGTGACCATCCATTTGACAGGCAACAGCTACGACTTCTGGAAGGCGGCCAAGGCGGAGGGCTGTTACGCTGACGAAAAACAAAAAATCGCCGACAAAGTAATCGTGGCGATTGAGAAGCAAATACCTGAGACAAAAGGCAAAGTAGAAGTGGTCGATGTTGCCACCCCGCTGACCTACGAGCGATATTGCGGCAACTGGAAAGGCTCCTGGATGACCGAGATGACCACGGACAAAATGCTGAAAATGAAGCCGTATCCCGCTGTGATTGATGGGCTTAGCGGCCTCTACTTGGCCGGCCAGCGGCTGATGCCACCTGGTGGGTTGCCAGTGGCGCTAATGACTGGGCGGATGGCGGTGCAGCATCTTTGTAAGGATACGGGGAAGTTGTTTGTTAGTGAGGAGTAGGGTCCGCGCTCCTGTGCGCACCGCTTATCCCCACAAGCGTAACTGGTGTAGGGTCGGTATCATTCCTCGCCTGGCAATTCTGCGGGTGCTGGGCGTGTAGGGCGCGGGGGCCTGATGTGCTGTTTGGACAAGATTATTAAGGTCAGTGTAAAGTTCAAGGTCTTGACCTTAGCTTAGAGTCTAGCGAAAACCCCAGGAACGCCCGGTGGCTGTTCCCTACAACGGTCCATATGTGGAATTGGCCGGTACAATGTAAGCATTGTATCCTACAAGGACAGGTCGCGGCAAACATCCGGGCGGGAAAATCCTGCCCCTACGCCTCTGTTCGTGGAAATTTGCGGGCGCCGGAGCGGTGGCACCTACAGCTGCTGCGATAGGTGTGCTCTTATCAAAACAACCTTAACTGCTCCTTTTCGTACCCCGCTCTGTACTGACTGATGATATCCCGCATGTTGTAGAGCAGCCCGAGCTCGGTGCACTTCTCTTTGAACACCCCCCAGAGCTTTCTTGCGCTGGGTGACGGGCAACCATAGTCTTCACCGTACTTTGACGTGTACTTTTCCCTCATCCCCGGGAACTGCTCGTCTAACTGCTGGTAGAAGTATTCCCGGTTCCCCTGTCGCAATGTCATCCCGAAGGCGGGATAGCAAAACCGCGCGCCGGCAGCTTTTGCCTGGGTGAGTATCTTAGTTATATTCTCCTCGTTGTCGCAGATAAATGGCAGTATAGGCATCATCAGCGCCCCGCAGTAGACGCCCTGGTCGCTCAATTTGCGCATGGCTTCAAAGCGCTCGGCAGTACTCGATACGTTGGGCTCAAGTTTTTTGCAGAGGTCCTCGTCTGCGGTGGTGATTGTCATCTTCACTATCACCGGAGAGTGAGCCTGTATCTCCCCCAGAATATCCGCGTCTCGGACAATTAGCGCGGATTTAGTCGCGATAGCCACGCCAAATTCGTAGGCGCTGATAAGCTCAAGGGCGCGGCGGGTGAGTTTGAGTGTGTGCTCCAGCGGGTTGTATGGGTCGCTCATGGCGCCGGTGGCGATTACTCCGGACTTCACTTTTCTGCGCAGCTCGTCCCGGATTTTTTCGAGCGCTCCTTCTTTGACCTTCACGGTGTCGAAGTTTTTATCACCGTAGCAGTCGCTGCGGCTGTCGCAGTAGATACAGCCGTGGGTACAGCCCCGGTAGATATTCATGTTATATTCAGCGCCAAACCAGGCCGAGGGCTTTTGCACTCTGCTTACAATTGTTTTGGCGGGGATGGTTTCCATAGGGACGAGACCTCTCATTTAGAAATTTGTACAGGAGATGATTATATTATGTACGAACGTATGCTTGATAAAAGTCAGCCGCCCACTGGCGAGGATATAGAAAACTATATGGGTGCGGAGAGCTCCCAGCTTCTTGCGCGGTTTGAAGAGCAGTTGGGCAGCCATTGCCGGCTCTCGAAGGAAATGAAGTTTCCATTCGGCAACGAGTACGGCTGGGGATACAAATACAGCCGGGGGGCTACGCACATCTGTTACGCGTTCTTCGAGGCGGGAGCGTTTACCGTCATGCTCCAATTGGGTGGAAAGCATGTGGCAAAAGTTGAGGCGCTGTTGTCAGAGCTGTTGCCACAGACCCAGGAGCTCTGGTGGGAGCGCTACCCCTGCGGCAAAGAGGGCGGGGGATGGATGCACTACCGGGTGCTCGGCGAGTGCGAGCTGCAGGATGTTCTGGCACTTGTAAAAATCAAAGTCCCGGCGGGGAAGGCGAGGTAACTAATGGCACCTAACATAACAATTCGCGAGATCGAAAAGGCAGACTACCCATTGTTGGAGGACTTTCTCTATCATGCGGTATTTCAGCCGCCGGGCGGGCCGGCCATTCCCCGAGAAGTCATATTCCGGCCGGAAGTGTTTATATATATCAAAGATTTTGGCGGTGAGCACGACTGCGGAGTAGTTGCCGAAACAGAGGGACAAGTTATAGGTATGGCATGGACGCGAATAATCCCTGCGTATGGAAATATTGACCAGCACACCCCCGAACTCGCTATTTCAGTGCTACCCGAGTACCGAGGTCAAAGCGTTGGCGCCCTGCTGATGACCCGGCTGTTCGAGCTGCTGCGCGGGCGTGGGTATCGACGAACTTCCTTGGCGGTGCAGCAACACAATGCTGCGGCCAGGTTCTACACACGGCTGGGGTACGTGACTATCCGCGAGAACGATGAGGAATTCATCATGGTGAAGGATTTGTAAAGTAGACTTGACATTGTCTGATTGTCGTGATATACTGTCGATGTAAAGTTGCCTTGACAAATGCCCGACTGCACAGACATGAACGAGCCAAAAAATTTTAACAGACAGGTAAAGCTTGCTTTACACATGGAGGGGTGCATGAAGAACAGACTAGAAGAAATAAGGAAAGAACGGGGGATGCTCCAAGAAGAGCTGGCCGAGGCACTGGAGGTATCCCGACAGACCATAAGCTCGCTGGAAAATGGGCGGTACAACCCATCGATTCTGTTGGCTTTTAAGGTGGCGCGGTATTTTGGTCTGAGCATTGAGGAGATATTTATCTACGAGGAGGAGTAGTTGTGAGCGATAAAATTCCCGCAAAGAAAGCAAAGCAAATAAGGTGGACAATCGCGATTATTGAAATACTGGTACTGATGGCGGTGGGTGGTTTGTCGACTTACTTTATGAGAGAGTTAAATATAGCGGTCTCCCTAGGCGTAACATTGGCGATGGTTATGGTCATACTTGGGCTTTCCGCATGGGTCAAGCAAAAGTTCCCGCACATTTTTGCAAAGCAGGACAGCGAGAAGCCGGTGGAAACAAGCAAAGCAAAAAAGGTGCTGACCACCATGCTGCAGGCGGCTGTGGGGTTTTGCATAGCTTACGGGCTCATCGGCGCTATAGCCGCGCTAATCCAGGGGTATGAGGGCAGTTATGCGCTGTACATGGGGGCTATTTTGTTCGGCGTGGCGATTATAGTTGTCCTCATTACAGTCCCGGCAGTGCAGGACCCCGAGCTGGGGCGCGAGATGGCTGTCGCTAAAAAGGAAATGAAATACTACGAAAACGATGAGCGTATAATTGCTGTTTCCCATAAAGCGGGTTATTACACATTGTGGCCCACGTTGGCTCTGCTTCTGATTTTCGGTGCGGCTCTCTCGGTTTTTGAGGTTGAGAATGTAAGTGTTGTTGCCGGTGGGATACTGGGAATTTGCGTTGTGTCTTTCATTATCTGGTTTGCGCTGTACATCGTCTACGACGAGGACAAAGCCGGGGGCAAAAAGCCTCGCAAGAGCAAGGTGTCGGGCAACCCTATTTGTTTTGTGGTCAGCCTTGTGCCGGTTGGGCTGATGGCCGCGCGATGGGTTACAGCCGGACTTAACACCATGGGGTGGGCGTTCTTTGTGGTTTTTGCGGTTGTTTCGATAATTTTTCTGGCCAACATAGTAATGATGAGGTGGTTGGCCCAGAAGAAGTAAAGCGCACCGACTATAATTATAGCAACGCCTGAGTTTTTGTCAAATAAGCTAGCATTTTGCGTGAAGTCGATAGCGTGATCTGTCGGCTTCTTTCAATTGCCAATTATATTCACGCACGCATTTGCAAAGCATACTACCAAAAAGGTGCTTTGCAAATTGATAAAACGTAAATTTCTGTCACTGCTTTTCTGCGTTGCTATTGCTCTGGGGGCGTGTACCGCCCAGCAGCCGGAGGTTGAGCTCCCCGGCCCCCGGCTGGGTGCGCACAACCCAAACCGTCCAAGCTTTACCAGGGAAATCAGCAAGATCGACTTTAGCGGGACACCCTTCACCCCCTGGGATATTGAGGCTGCTTCTGCCTCCTTAAAAGTGCAGCCCCGGCGGCCATATACCGTTATGATATATATGATAGGCTCCGACCTTGAGAGCGACGAAGGCGCAGCCACCACCGACATCGCCGAGATGCTCGAAGCCGGAATCCTTCCGGAGGGCGTAAATGTTTTGCTGCTCACCGGCGGGGCAAACCACTGGCAGAACAGCGTGGTGCCCGAAAACGAGTGCGTTGTCTGGCAGATCGAGGGCGAGAACCTGACCGAAATAGCCGGGCTGGGACTGCTCAACATGGGCAACGCCGGCACGCTGGCAAGTTTTATCAATTTTGGGATGAGAAATTTCCCGGCGGAGCGGTACGGGCTTATACTCTGGGATCACGCCGGGGGCTCAATTGCCGGCTACGGCCACGACGAGAAGTTTGATTCATCCCTTAGCTTGCTCGAGCTCAACTACGCTTTTGAGCGCTCGGATGCGAAGCACACTAGGTTTGAGTTTCTGGGCTTCGACGCCTGTCTGATGGCCAGTGTTGAGATGGCTGTGGTTGCCGCGCCATATGCAAAGTACATGGTAGCCTCCCAGGATTTGGAGCCGGGGGACGGATGGGACTACGCTTTCCTGGGTGCGCTTAGTCAAAATCCTCAGTTTGACGGCGCGGCGGCTGGCAAGCTGATAGTCGATAGCTTTATCGAGTTCTACGGCCGTAAGTCAAAGGATGCCCTTACTCTTTCGGTGATAGACCTGGCCAAAGCGGGGGAGGTTATGGCTGCCATGGATGGCCTGATGACAGCAGCCGGGTACGATCTTCTGCGGGAGCGGGAACCCGCTTTTAATGCCATTGCACACCGCCGGAGCGCGACAAAAACTTTTGGTACGGGCAGCCCACGCGACAACGACTGCGACATGGTCGACCTGGCTGACGTAGCTCATCGGCTCAGCGACCTTTACCCGGGAGAGGCTGAGCAGCTCCTACAGGCAATCGAGAGTGCGGTGGTTTATAACCGCCACAATTCGCGCGACCCGCTCTGCGGCCTAACCGCTTACTACATCTACGCCGGACGAGAGACCAGCGAGCTCACTATGGGAATTTATGCCTCCTTGGGGATGGGCAGGGGCTACACTAAATTTCTGCGCTCGTTTGCGGGCGCGCTAACCGGATCGCCCGATGCCGAAGAGTTTCCTACAAAAGGTCGCAAGACCAGAAGTGCAACTCAGAAGCGAGCGCACCAAAGCGCGCACCTGACACTCTGGCGGCCATTAGATGAAGAGGGCGATTACTACGCCCAAGTTGGGATAAGGACGTTAGGGACTCAAAACTCAATGCCAGAAAACCTCTGGCCGAGTATAGGCGGGGAGCTCGTCTGCCTTTACGAGGTTGAGCGCTCACCCGGGCGGGCGCTGTACGCCGTACCAGTGCTGCACAACGACCGCCAGGCCAACCTGATGGTGTTGACTTCAGAAGCTTATCCTGCAGGCAAGATTCTGGGTACACGCCAGCGAGAAGGGTTTGTTATGCAGCGGGGTTACGACGAAATTGAGCCGGGGGACAAAATAGCTTTCTACTACCGCATAGAGAGCTTTGATCCACGGCAGGATGTACCCGCGCGCGAATGGCTGCTCTCAACGCCGAAGACACTTGAAGAGTCACCCCGTATAAGTTGGCTGGCCCTGCGAGAAAACGCTGGACTGCACCAAAGGCTTATGTTGACCGACCTGCGCGGGGAGGAAATTGTAGGGGACAATACCAGCTTCGGCCCATTCTAGCGGTTTTGGGCGCCTAAGGGTGATTGGCAATCGCCCTTACATTTAGCGCGCCCCTCATCTCCCTTGTTTTTTGGGCATGGATACTATATAATAAAATTAACTATTTCAAGAAAGGGGGCCTTAGTGTGAGCGGAGTAGTTTTTTGGGTACTGCTCGCGGCGGCGCTGGTTGTCATCGAGATTTCCACCACTCAACTTGTTGGTATTTGGTTTGCCGTGGGCGCGTTTTTTGCGGCCTTTGCCGCGTTTGCGGGTGCGCCGTTAACTATCCAGCTGGCTGTATTTCTTGTCATTTCGGTGGTTACAGTTTGGGTGGGCAGACCGCTTTTGGTCGACAAGATCATGCCCAAGCAGATGGAATCGAACACTGAGCGTATGATTGGCCAGATTGGCACCGTTCGCGAGGAAATAAACAATACGGCAGAGACCGGCAGGATAGACGCAAGCGGACTTTCTTGGGCGGCTAGAAGCGAAGACGGTAAACCGATAAGCGTAGGCAGCCGGGTACTTACCCTGAGCCTTGAAGGTGTCACGCTGATAGTAAAGCCCCTGCCCGAAGAAGAAACCACACACGGAGAGAACGTTGCCCCCAACAACGAAAGCGAGGTATAAGCAAATGGATGACGTAATGGCGATTTTTAACGTGGGTACTTTTTTGCTGATTGTAGGAATTATTGTCCTTGTAGCCTTGGTATCTTCGATTGTGCGCATTGTGCCGCAGGGCTCTGTGTATGTAATTGAGCGTTTGGGCGCGTACAGCAGAACCTGGGAGACCGGCTTGCGCTTTAAGGCCCCGTTTTTTGATCGCATATCCAAGCGGGTGAGCATCAAAGAGCAGGTGCTGGACTTTAACCCGCAGCCGGTTATCACCAAAGATAACGTTACCATGCAGATCGATACAATCGTCTTCTTCCAGGTGGTCGACGCAAAGTTGTTCGCATACGGCGTCGAGCGCCCGATAAGCGCTATCGAGAACCTGACCGCGACCACCCTGCGTAACATCGTTGGTGATTTGGAGCTAGACCAAACCTTGACTTCCCGCGATATTATCAACACTAAAATCACGTCTATCCTCGACGCCGCCACAGACAAGTGGGGAATTAAGGTCAACCGTGTGGAAATCAGAAACATCATTCCGCCCAGGGAAATTCAGGATGCCATGGAACGCCAGATGAAGGCCGAGCGCGACCGTCGCGAAGCAATCCTGCGGGCCGAGGGTGAAAAGCGCAGCGCCGTGCTGGTAGCCGAGGGTGAGAAGGAATCCCGCGTGCTGCGGGCCGAGGGCGAAAAGCTCAGCCATATTTTGCGCGCTGAGGCTGAGGCCGAGGCCCTTGTAAAAGAAGCGCAGGGTCAAGCGGAAGCTATCATGATGCTGCAAAAGGCAACGGCAGACTCTATCAAGCTGCTAAATGAATCAGCTCCCGACCACCGGGTGCTCATGCTCAAGAGCTTCGAGGCCATGGAAAAAGTTGCCGATGGCAAGGCCACCAAGCTCATCATTCCTAGTGAGATGCAGGCTCTTGGCGGATTAGCGGCCACACTTAAAGAGATTGTTAGTGCCAGCGGTGACACGCCGGAGAGCTAATATGTCCGAACAAACTGATGAGCTGGAGAGACCGGCACTTTAAGTTTAATCGGGGGATAATTGCGGATGAGTCGAGGTTTAGGTGAAGAGTGCGGCGTCTTCGGCATTTACGGCCAAGGCGCCCAAGATGGGCCCGAGCTTACATATTTAGCACTTTATGCCCTACAACACCGAGGGCAGCAGAGCTGCGGCATCGCAGTTAATGATGACGGTGTGATAAACTACTATCGAGATATTGGTCTTGTGCCGGAGGTCTTTGACAAGGAGCGGCTCCAGCGATTGGGCGCCGGCCGGATGGCGCTGGGGCATGTGCGTTATTCCCATTCGCCGGGCAACCGGGCAAGCGCCCAGCCTCTGGTTGTGCGGCATGTTAAAGGCACCATGGCAATCGCACACAACGGCAATCTTACTAACGCCGCCCAGCTGCGAGAAGACCTGGAAATGCAGGGCGCTATCTTCCACGCGGGTACCAACGCTGAGTTGATGAGCCACATTATTATCAAAGAGCGGCTTGGGAGCGACTCGATCGAGCAGGCGCTGGAAAAGGCTATGCACCGCATTGAGGGCGCATACTCCCTGGTGATAATGTCGCCATCCAAACTTATCGCGGCGCGGGACCCCATCGGCTTTAGGCCGCTTTGCATGGGTGAGATTGGGGGCGGCGTTGTCTTCGCCTCCGAGACCTGCGCCCTTGACGCCATCGGCGCTAAGTTTGTGCGGGATATAGAGCCCGGGGAGATCGTGGTGGTTTCCAGCGAGGGAATACGCAGTATCCGTACCCATATGCGGGGCGTGGGCAAACTCTGTGTATTTGAGCTCATATACTTTGCTCGGCCGGACTCGGTCATTGAGGGGGTGAGCGTTCACGGTGCTCGGCTGGAAGCCGGCAAGTTGCTGGCACGCGAGCAGCCCGCCCAGGCTGATGTGGTTATCGGTGTACCAGACTCCGGACTGGACGCTGCCCTTGGATTTTCTCGCGAGAGCGGCATTCCATACGGAGTCGGCTTTATCAAAAACCGATACATAGGCCGAACGTTTATCCAGCCGGGGCAGAGCCAGCGAGAGACCTCGCTGGGCATCAAGCTCAATGTGATTGCCGACACAATAAAGGGCAAGCGAGTGGTGTTGGTGGACGATTCAATCGTGCGCGGGACAACCTGCGGCCGGATTGTCGGCCTGATCAGGCAGGCTGGGGCGGCGCAGGTACATATGCGGATTTCCTCGCCGCCATTCAGGCACCCCTGCTACTTCGGCACCGATATCGACGCCCGGGAAAAGCTAATTGCGAATAGGATGAGCGTGCCAGAAATCGCCGAGAAGATAGGCGTCGACTCTCTGGGGTATCTTTCCGTGGAGGCGGCGGGCAAGATTGCGGGGGACACGAACATAAGCTTTTGCGACGGCTGTTTTACAGGTGATTACCCGCTGGCCGAGCCTAGCCCGGAACCAAAGAGCAAGTTTGAACAGCCGATCAGTGGGCGCTAGCATTGCCGATAAAGTGCTATCCCGTGTGGGCGGGGATGGGACCCCGCCCCTACGATCCTGAGTTTTTCGCAGCCCGACCAGTTCGTTGGGCCGGTCTGCAGTCTGAGGGCGAGGAGAAGTCAAATGCAAAGTCACAGCGAGAGCTACAAAGCCGCCGGGGTGGACGTAACAGCCGGCTACCGTGCGGTGGAACTTATGAAAAGGCATGTTGCCCGCACCCAGATCCCTGGGGTTATTGGTGGGCTAGGCGGCTTTGGTGGGCTGTTTGCCCCCGACTTTACCGGTATGAGCGAGCCTGTGCTTGTTTCGGGTGCGGATGGCGTAGGCACCAAACTGCGGGTTGCCCAGCTGATGAATAAGCACGACAGCGTGGGAATAGATCTTGTGGCCATGTGTGTCAACGACATTCTTTGTGCAGGGGCAAGGCCGCTGTTTTTTTTGGATTATATAGCCACCGGTAAGGTCATACCCGAGCGGATAGAGCAGATTATTGCCGGTATCTCAGAGGGCTGTGTGCGGGGCGGGTGCGCCCTGCTTGGCGGTGAGACCGCCGAGCACGCGGGCACCATGGACCCACAGGACTACGACTTGGCCGGGTTTTGCGTGGGTATCGCGGACAAGCAGAAGTTGTTGACCGGTGCGGACATTCAGCCTGGAGACGCATTGATTGCTTTGCCATCTTCGGGGGTGCACTCGAACGGGTTTTCCCTTATACGCAAAGTGTTTGAGGTCGAGAACGGTGGGCTTTGCAATTTCTATCCCGAATTGGGCAAGACTCTGGGTGAGGAGCTACTTACGCCAACCAGAATCTATCTGGAGCCTGTGCTGGCTCTACTTGAGGCCGAGGGCGTAGGGCTCAAAGCCCTTGCTCATATTACAGGCGGCGGCTTCCAGGAAAATATTCCGCGTGTGCTGCCTGCCGGGATGCAGGCGGCTGTGCATAAAGATGAAGTGATGGCAAAAGCTCCGCCGATCTTCGGGCTTATCGCTAAAACCGGTAGCGTGCCCTGGCAGGATATGTTCGGTACTTTCAACATGGGTGTGGGCATCTGCGTTGTGGTTCCGGCCAGCGGCGTGGACGCGGCGCTTAAAACGTTGGCAACGGCAGGCACACAGGCATACGTTATGGGCGAGGTGCGCCCGGGCGATGCGGGGGTAATATTTATATGACCCGGATTGCCGTGCTGGTAAGCGGTGGCGGCAGCAACCTGCAGGCGCTTATTGATGCACAAATCCGCGACCGATTGGGCGGTGGCAAAATTGTCAAGGTTATCTCATCCCGGGAGGGAGTTTATGCTCTTGAGCGAGCCCAAGCTGCGGAAATTTCCACGGTTGTGGTTCCGCGAAAAGGTGTGATGCAGGAAGAGTTTGATGCCGCGCTTTTGCGGGAACTTACAGCCGCGCAGGCCGATCTTGTGGTATTGGCGGGTTTTCTCAGCGTAGTGGGGCCTTTGGTGCTGAGCGAATACGCAGGCCGAATTGTAAACGTCCACCCATCACTTTTGCCGGCGTTTGGTGGATCGGGTATGTACGGGCTGCGGGTTCATGCAGCGGCATTGGAGCGTGGGGTTAAAGTGACCGGTGCCACCGTACATCTCGTAAACGAGGTGGTAGATGGTGGCGAGATTTTGCTGCAAAAGGCGGTGGATGTCCTTCCTGGTGACACCCCGGAGACCTTACAGCATCGGGTGATGGAGCAGGCCGAGTGGTTAATTCTTCCACAGGCTGTGGCAGCGCTCACAGGATAAGCTACGAAAGGCACCGTAATGCCGACCAGAGAATTTTATGTCTGCACCCAAATAAGCCACACCGCTGTCACATTTACAGTGCTACAATGTGAGAAAAAGAAAGCGGGTAGCTAGAGTTATGATGATAGATAAAGTGGTGGTGACGCGGGATCTGGAGGAAGCGGACTTGCCAGCCCTAAAGGCGCTGATTGTAGAGGCTTTTGGCGAAGGGTGGAATTTCGGGCGCTTTGCTCAAGACACAATTTTTTTTGATGCACTGCTAGAGGTCTACTTAAGCATGTTTTTAAACTCCAGCACCTTTGGCAGAGTAGCCGAGATGGGTGGCGAAGTTGTTGGGGCGATTTTATGCTCGGCAAGCGGTGAAACAGAAAAGTTTAGGCAGTTGCAAAAAGATAGACCCCTGCATACACTTGCACTGCTTAGCGGGGCAGAACCCGAGCGTGCGGACGTTGTTGAACATCTATCGGTGTCCTTCCAGACGATAGGCGGACTGCTTGGAGACAAGGCTGCTGCTTACGACGGGAGCCTTGAACTTATTGCAGTTTCGCAGCAAGTACAGGGCCGCAAAATCGGCAAAGCGCTCTGGGATGAGGCCTGCGCTTACTATAGCTCTAAGGGAGCGAAGCTAATATATCTTATCTCTGACAGTGCGTGCAATGTTGGGTTCTATGACCACAACGGGTTCTATAAGACAGGCACAGGGGAGGCAGTGTACAACTACGGGACGGGGCAGAGAAAGTCTCAAGTATTTGTGTATGAATATAGATTTTAGGGAAATATGACGGCAAACTTGCAGATTGGGGAGGCAACGTAAAATGCTAAAAAAACGCGCGCTGCTAAGCGTTTCGGATAAGACCGGTGTAATTGATTTCGCGCGGGGCTTATTAGAATTCGGTTACGAGATTATCTCCACCGGTGGGACGGCCAGCGCTCTTGCTCAGGCCGGAATACCGCGTATCGAGGTTAGCGAGCTCACAGGTTTCCCCGAGTGTTTGGACGGGCGGGTCAAAACTTTGCACCCTGCTGTCCACGCGGGGTTGTTAGCTCGGCGGGAAAACCCCGAGCATCTTGCACAGCTCGAGAGGTTGGGCATAGCTACTATCGACACTTTGGCAGTCAACCTCTACCCATTTAAACAGACGATAATGCGTCCGGGAGTTACCTTTGAGGACGCGATAGAAAATATAGATATTGGTGGGCCAACCATGTTGCGTGCTGCGGCCAAAAACTGGCAAGACGTGGCTGTGCTCTGCGACCCGGCGGATTATTCCGCCATACTTGAACAGCTGGCTGAAGGAGAAGTTTCGCGAGAACTCAAGGCTCGGCTGGCTCTGAAAGTTTTTGAACATACCGGAGCGTACGACGCGCTCATATCCGGGTATTTGCGGGGGCAGCTGCCCGGTGCTAATCTGTTCCCGGCTCAGTTGACCCTTACTTACGAGAAGGCGCAGGACATGCGCTACGGCGAGAACCCCCATCAGCAGGGTGCATTTTACCGGGAGGCCGGCGCCACCTGGGAAGGTGTGTTGGGAACTGCCGAGCAGCTCCATGGCAAGGAGCTCAGCTATAATAACATTAACGACGCAGCCGGAGCGCTAGACCTGCTCAAAGAGCTAGGCGGAGATAGTCCATGCGTGGTGGCGGTCAAGCATGCTAATCCCTGTGGTGTGGGGTTGGGAGATAGCCTGCTAGAGGCCTACATACGCGCCCACGACGCCGACCCTGTCTCCATTTTTGGGGGGATTGTAGCGGTAAACCACGAGGTTGACGAGCAGACCGCCCAGGAAATGTGCAAAATCTTCCTTGAGGTTATTATCGCACCGGGCTACGCTCCCGAGGCGCTGGAGGTGTTTGCCTCCAAGAAAAATATCCGACTGCTGAAGCTGTCCGATATACTTGCTCCCAACTCGTCCGCTATGTTGGATGCCAAAAAAGTGGCTGGTGGATTGTTAGTCCAACAGCTGGATGCTTTCGGGGCTGAAAATGAGCTTAAAACAGTCACCGAGCGTGCTCCCACTCCCCAGGAAATGGAGCAACTTCGCTTTGCCTGGAAGGTAGCAAAGCACGTTAAATCCAACGGGATTGTATTGGTTAAAGATGGGTGTACCGTCGGCGTTGGTCCCGGCCAAACCAACCGCGTGACCGCTCTTGAGCTGGCTGCTAAATATGCAGGTGCGCGGGCTCAAGGTTCAGTGCTTGCTTCGGACGCCTTTTTTCCATTCGATGACTGCGTAGAGCTTGCCCGCAAAATCGGTGTAACCGCAATAATACAGCCGGGTGGTTCGCTGCGGGATGAGGACTCTATAACTGCCTGCAATGCGGCCGGAATCGCTATGATATTCACTGGGCGGCGACACTTTAAGCACTAGCGCGCCCATGTCCTAGAAATAAAAAGGCTCCAGCGTCTCGATTGAGATACTGGAGCTTTTCCATGTTGCTGTAGCTGACGAATTTTAAAATTGCCACAAGGGTTGGATAGTTTTAAAGTCAAGGGCTTTTTAAGTTCAGGGTCTTCAAGGTCAAGACCAAATACTAATTCGCCTGCTGGCGAGGATAATGTGCCGCTCCTGCCGCGGAGGCACTTACTTTTCTTTGTCTCGCCAAAGAGAAAGTAAGCAAAAGAAAGGCGACTGGGGGAGAACCGGGTTTGCTCCAAGTTCAGTCGCAAACAACTCCCCCAGCCCCCCTCTCCACGGGCAGGTGAGCGAGAACCAGAGTGTTTGCGGGCGTGTAATTCTTGCGTGCTCCCGGCTTGTCAACAGAGACGGGAGTGACAGCAGACGCCCTCGAACTTCGAACCCTTGGCTATTCGCAAACTTACCCAGCCGCTATGCGAGCCCGGGTTTAGAGTAAGGAGTTCTCGCGGTGAGGGATTTGTTGCTGACTATGCCGTTACTGACGAACACGCTGGCTACGGAGCTGTATCATCCGCAGAACTCAACTACCGCCACATCCCACCTGCCATTGACCTACCAGTGGGGGTCTGGGGGAGTTGTTTGCGACTGAACTTGGAGCAAACCCGGTTCTCCCCCAGTCGCTTTCTTTTGCTTACTTCTTCTTGGCGAGACAAGAAAAGTAAGTGCCTCCGCGGCAGGAGCGGCACATTATCCGCGCCAGCAGGCGAATTAGTATTTGGTCTTGACATTGACCTAAAGGTCTTGAACTTGACCTTCTAAGATCTTGATCTAAAGACCCGACCCAAAATCTTGACCACAAAGATAGGCCGATTTTTAAGTTCGTTAGCTATATTATCTAGCCTATCCCCGGCCTGCTAAGCCGTGTATCTCGCCGGGGTTAAAGCGGTACACCTTTGGGCAAAAGTGGCATCTAACCTCGGTTACAGGCTGCTCCCGTGCCATCTCCTCAAGGTCGTCGGCGCCCAGAGTGATAAGGGCGCGTTCCACCCGCTCCCTCGAGCAGTCGCAGCGGTATCCGACGGTCCGGCGCTCCAGTATGTCGCACCCAAAGCCGGCAAGTAGCATTTCTGCTACATCGTCGGGGGATTTACCGTCGCTGAGAATCTGAGTGATTGACGGCATGGCGTTCACGTTACTTTCCAGCCGCTCGATAACGTCTTCCCCCGCGCCAGGCAGCAGCTGAACCAAGAACCCGCCCGCCTTTAGTACAGTGAGGTCTGTATTCACCAGCACACCGAGCGCGCAGACAGTGGGAATCTGCTCGCTTGTTGCGTAGTAATGGGTGATGTCTTCGGCGATCTCGCCGGAGATGATCGGCGTATTCCCGATATACGGCTCGCCAAACCCAAAGTCCCGGACAATGTGCAAGTAGCCTTCTTTGCCTACGATGCCGGCAACATCCAGTTTTCCGTGCTGATTGAGCGGAAGCTCCACCACCGGGTTTTGGACATACCCCCGAACGTTGCCGGATGGCTCGCCTACCGCCAAAAATGACCCGGCGGGGCCGTTACCTTTGAGCTGAATGGTGAGAGAATCGGTCTCTCCCTTCAGCCTTGCGCCCATCAGTGAGGCCGCTGTGAGCAGTCTGCCAAGCGCCGCGGTTACGCCGGCGGAGGTTCTGTGTATTCGTTCGGCGCGGGCCGCAATATCGGTGGAATCTACCACATAGCAGATTACATCCCCAGACTTTGCCATTGCGCTAATAAACTCTGACATATATAAACCCCTTATTGTTTTTTGCAATTGTACCACGTATCGAAGCCAAAAGTCATCAACGTTAACGATCTATATTTTGAGAACTTGTGTAAAAAAGCCATTCCTAAACGTTGTGTCAATATCTATGGCGTTGCCCGTATTTTGATATTTTTCCTGTATCAGGCGTATTTGATGCAGTCCCTCGCCGGAAGGGTTATCTTTGGTACTGTAACCTTGCTCAAATATGCGGTCGATATCGATCTCTTTGTTACATGAATTTATAATCATTGTTTCAAGTGGTTTACCGTTCTTAGCCCGTATTGAAAACTCGATTGTTCTTCGCGTGCTTTCTTCGGCCGCCTCTAGCGCGTTGTCCAGTAAAATACCGACCATGCGGCTGTAATCAAGGTCAGAGCAATGCTTTAGATCGATTTCGTTTGCCAATATGCAGACATTGAGATGCACCCTCTTGATTTCCGCGCGAAATATTTTCTCCAGCAAAATACCGTATAGCGCAGGGATCTCTTTGACCGCGGCGGCTATTTCCACTGTTTGAGAAGTTACTACTTGAACAGATAGCTTCTGCATATAGGCCTCTAAGCCCGGCAAGTCTTTTTCGAGCACAAACCCGTTAATTGAACTTACATAATTCGCGAAATCGTGCCTAAAGCCGCGCAAGTCGTTCGTTATTCTTACCATCGAATTGGCGTGCAGCAGCTCCAGCTCGGTTTTTTCCAGGCGCTTTTTAACCTCCAGCGCCTTGGCTGTAGTGCTCATATATATTAGGTTATACAAGAAGAAGAGCAGGAACAGGATGATAACAATGACCTCGGGTAAGTTTTGCGGCGCAAATTGCTCATATAGGTTAGCTAGGTTGTAATCCGCAAACAAACCTAAAATCAAAAAATACAGTATCCAGTGAGTAGAATAGAAGTGCTCAAACGGTGAATTTTCGCTACCCTTAAGTCTCTTGGAAAAAACATACAAAAATATATAGCAGGTGGCTGCAATAATTCTAAGTATGTAAAAATTGTTGAGTATATATGCCTGTACAATTTCAGGCAATACAACAATGACAAGAAGAGAGATATATTCACTTACTAAGGAGATAAAATTCAAAAGGACTCCCATAAATATACATTTTCGCCATGAGAGTTTGAATGACACCCGAAAGGCAAAAATCACAAGCGCTACCCATAAATAAACCGTAAGTGGCGTAATGTTGAATATTGATACAGTAATTAAGTGAGGAATCTGAATTGTGCCTACTGTCAAAATCAAACGTTTTGCTGTCCACTTAATCTTTGCAATATTGAGGATGGATGCTATTAGCAGGGTTATTGACAGGTATCCAATTAAGTGAACTAATATCAAATTCAACCTCAATCCTCCTAACTATAGTCAACGGACTTCGAAACTGTTTCAAGGGGTGGGTATTTTTTGAGGGCAAGGGCTTTAGTTCAAGCTCTAGGTCAAGGACATTATCCTCGCCCGCAGGCGATTGAAAATCGCCCCTACAACGTTAGACCTTGAACTCAAAAGCCACCCACCCCTTTCGGCAATTTTCAAGTCCGTAACTATATAAAACCATACTACCATAGTTATGTATAAAATAGCAATGGGCGCAGATTTTACCATCTGCGCCCATTGCTGAGAGAATCGTTTATTTTGCTTTAGTCATTTTTTCTAGAATCTTTGCTGGAGGCTTTGGTTCATAAGCCCAGCGAGGAGGAGAACGAGGATCAATTTGTGCTACTGCGACTTTCTCGCCAAACTTTTTTAGGACTTCCTTAATTTTCATCAGCTACGCTCCTTTTTAAGTATTAGCAAGTTGCAAAAGGCCAAGTGACAAGGGGTTGCAATCCTAGCATCTTAGCCTAAAAGCCTCTTTTGTTACCGGGTCAAAACCGAACAACCGGTATGCTAGCGGGTGTACCATAAAGCACGTTACAAGTGCCGAAACAGCTATCACAAAGGATATTTCAGGGAATACACCATTGGAAATTATCACCGCAGCAAAAAAAGCTGACACCCAAACCATGGATCGGATTTTCATGCTTTTGCGAATGAGTGGGTCTTTAATCTTTTTGACATCGGTGTCGCCGGGCGCATACTTTACAATAAGGGCGACACAGAGTAGGTACATTACAAGGATGGCAATCGGTACGACCGTAAGCCCAAAGACCTCTGCTAAAATCACTGGGATAAAGGACATGGAAAAAGCGGCAATTTTGCAAGTGAGCGGATGTGTCGCGTGGGTACCGGCAACACAACCCCTTAGCACCATAGTGGTCGTGACCGCAGCTAAGACGGGGAAGAACCACCCGAACGGCAGGGACACAAGCAATATCGCGATAGTTATAAGCCACTGCTGGTAGAACATGTAGTAGCCGTAAGCAATTACCTCTATATCAGCGGGGTCGTCGTCTTTCGCGAGATACTGTGCCGTTCTGTCCGCTAAAAATTGTATCATTGCCATTCTCCAACTAAACGATTGTCTAAGATGTATTTTAAAGCAGTAACAGGTCGAAGTCAAGAGTATTTTGATAGTTTTGGTAATTTTTTTGTAAATTAACTCCACCAGGCCGGTGGTATGTGCAGGGCCTAGAGTGGAGTGTTGCAGGCCTAAACGCCTATGGGTGTTGGGAATTTAGCGCTGCATTGGTTATTTGCGCGACTTCATTATTCGATAGTTTTAGGCTCTTTTCGACAATAATTTTAGATTATTTATGGTAACTTAAAATCTATAAATGTGACCTAAAGCTCGAGAAGATGTCGAGGGGTGGGGTGGTTAAAGCTTAACATAAACGTGAAAGCCTGGTTAATTCCGTTAAAGGGGAACTTCGCAAAGCTTTACCTTAATCACCGTTTTTTAGACCATGGCTCGAATATTTGAAGTGGAGGAAGTTAAATATGTGTAGTACGTTAAACATTAGGCGTTTTGTAGCCCTAGTTCTTGCGTTGGCCCTCATGATACCTACTGTGGGTATGTTTCCCGCTTTCGCGGATACATATGTAGCCGAATCTTACGAGTATATTGCAAGTTACGATGCGGGCGAGGATGATCTCGAGGATTACAATTATGAGGCCGATGGGTATATTCCGGAGTGCGATACGGGGGAATATGTTCCCGGTGTTCCTGATTACGATGATTCGATGTCTGGCGATGATTATATAGCGGACGAGGATGAGATTGATGACATCGCCGATGCGGCAGCTGCGCCTGTGGCATTAGGGCAGATGGTGGATTCTTGGGAAGCGTTGCGCGAAGCTATCAATGTGGCGCCTGCTAACGTGCCGGTTACTATTGAGATTGCGGGGAGCTTTGCGGCACCGGCTGGAGCACCCGGCAACGTAATTGTAATACCGGCAGACCGGCAGATTACGCTTATAAGCACGGAAAACACAGAACGAGTGCTCACACAGACAAACGCTAGGCAGCGTCACTTTGATGTGCTCGGCAGCTTGAGCTTGGGCCAAAGCATCACTCTGAGTGGCGGTGCGGTCAATAATACGAATGATTCGGGCGGAGTAGATGTTAGAAGTGGTACGCTAACAATGAACGAGGGCAGTGTGATTGAAAACGCCCACAGGCAAAATCATGCAACTGGCGGTGCGGTTATGGTTCATGGCAGCGCTGCCGCCTTTGGGACATTTAATTTGAATGGCGGAACGATTCGAAATAATAGCGCTTTTCAAGGTGGCGGGGTGGCTCAGGGCTCAGATAATTCCCGTATAAATATGAGTGGTGGAAGTATTACAGGCAATATGGCGAGTGGACACGGCGGTGGCGTGTTCGCAGGGGGTCAGTTGGGAGGGACGATTGCCAGCGGTCTGGGCTTTTATATGACGGGTGGCAGCATAACCAACAACACTGCGGATATTGGTGGTGGGATTTCTGATGGCGGTATTAATCACCGCCCAGTCATTTTGGTTGGAGAATATAGTGGCTTATACATAGGCGCGAATACAGTGTTTTACGGCAACACAGCAGGTCGTGGCGCATCTGCGCCGCCGGATGTAAGACCTTCAAATATTGCGACTACGTCTGCAAGTATTTGGGACCACGCTCTAAACAACTATGATATTAATTTTATGGGTTGGCTGGGACAAACGCCGGACCAAAGAGCAATAGATTCTTGGGAGAGGCTCAGGTGGGCGGTCAACAATGCACCGGCTAATGTGCCAACTACGCTTGAGATTGCAGAGAGCTTTGCAGCTGGTGGCTCAGGCAGCCTTTTAGATGGCGCCGAAATTGAAATACCGGTAGACCGGGATATTGCTCTTGTGGGTACAGGGGCGGAGCGGGTGTTGACACAAACGAGAAATCATCAGCGACATTTTGTCGTTTACGGCAGCTTGACCCTGGAGCAAAACATCACGCTAAGGGGCAACGCTGCGGGTATTGCGATTAGCTCGGGCGGCGTGGAACTTCGTGGTGCCACGCTCACAATGAATGAAGGCAGTGTGATTGAAAACTGTCGTCGGCAAGGAGGAGCAGGTGGTGCTGTATCGCTTACTGGTGGTTCGACATTTGATATGAATGGCGGCACTATTAGGAACAACGTTGCTTCAAGCGGCGGAGGTGTACGCATTGCTGGAAACTCACGCATGAACATGAACAGTGGCAGCATAACTGGAAATGAGGCCCGTGATGATGGCGGCGGAGTGTTTGTACACTCTTCAGCTGGGCCGATTGCCGATGGTTACGGTTTTTATATGACAGGTGGCAGCATAACTAACAACACTGCGAATGTTGGTGGAGGGATTTCCTCTTGGCGTGCAAGCAGCTTTGTAGTTGTACCGGTGACAAGCTATAACGACCTTTTCATAGGCGAAGGCGCAATATTCTATGGCAACACAGCGGGCCTTGGCGCATCCGCGCCGCCGGATAACAGGCTGCCGCACATAGCAACCACGCCCACAAGCATCTGGGATTACGCCCTGAACAACTACGATATCAGCTACACAGGCCGGCTAGATCAGATGCCGGAGCCGACAAACCCGGTGGTAGATTCCTGGGTAGGGCTGCGCGAGGCAATCGATGCAGCGCCGGCGAATGTGCCAGTAACAATTGAGATTGCGAACAGTTTTGCAGCACCAATTGAAGAACCTCACGGTAGCCGTATTACAATACCTGCTGACCGTCAGATTACACTTGTGAGCACTGATACCGAACCAGGGTATTACAATGTACGAACGCTGACACAGACGCGGTCACAGCGCAACTTTGCTTGGGGTCACTTTTGGGTAAGTGGCAGCTTGACGCTTGAACAAAACATTACGCTGAGCGGTAGTGTGGAGAATGGCACAAATCGCTTTGGCGGCGTATTTGTTGAAGGGCGTGGCACCTTTACGATGAACGAAGGTAGCATGATTGAAAATTGCGGTGACAGTGCAGTGGTAGTACATGGCAACATGGGAGCAGGCGAATCCAACCGCGCGACATTCTACATGAATGGTGGCACGATTCGCAATAACAGCGGTGCAAACGGTGGTGGAGTGAATGTTAGTGGGAACTCCCACATGAACATGAGTGGCGGCTCTATTGAAAACAACACTGCAAGCACTCGTGGCGGTGGAATTCACAAAACAGCAGGTAGCGTCAACATTTCCGGGGGAGTCATCACGGGCAATACTGCGCCTCAAGGCGGCGGCATAAACCTACATGGGGGATCGACGCTTGTAATTACGGGTGGCAGCATTACGAACAACACTGCCACGGCAGGCAATGGTGGCGGAATCTTTACACATGCGATAGACCAAATGAATTCGGTATATGTCCCGTCATGGGCTTATAACAACCTACATATCGGCGAAGATGTAATATTCTACGGCAACACAGCAAGCAATGGTGCGTCCTTGCCGCCGGTTAATAGATTACCGAATATTGCTATCACCTCAACGAGCATTTGGGATTACGCGTTAAACAACTACGATATCAACTTCACAGCCCTATTAGGGAGCACGCCGGATTTGATAAACTCTTGGCAAATGCTCAGAAGGGCGGTCTATGCGGCTCCAGCGAATGTACCCACCACGATTGAGATTGCAAGTAGCTTTGCAGCGGAAGGGCGAAGTCATAGCATGCCTGGTGCGGTTATTCTTATACCTCAAGACCGTCAGATTAAACTTGTGAGTACAGGGGCAGAACGGGTATTGACACAGACAGGTACACATGATCGGCACTTTCATGTTCAGGGCAGCCTGACCCTTGGGCAAAACATTACGCTAAGTGGCGGCGCAGAGAATAATACGAATAGTTCGGGTGGGGTGAATATTGTTCCCAGCGGTACGTTTACGATGAACGAGGGCAGCGTAATTGAAAACTGTCGTTTTATTACCGGAATATCCGGCGGTGCGGTATCGCTTAACGGCGGGTCTGAATTAAACCGAGCAACGTTTTATATGAATGGTGGTACGATTCAAAATAACACTGCTTTTCACGGCGCGGGTGTAGACGTTCATGCAGGTGGTCGTGTATACATGAGCGGTGGCAGCATCACAGGCAATGTAGCAAGTGGGCAAGGTGGTGCCATTCATTTGCGGACAGGAGCATGGGAAAGAACCGTAAATAGTACATTTACAATGACAGGTGGCAGCATAACCAACAACACCGCCGCTGGTGATGGCGGTGGAATCTGGTCGAAGTGGTCAAACAATTCCCTAACTCTCCCGGCAGATGCCTATAACGATCTCTACGTCGGCGCAAACGCAATATTCTACGGCAACACATCCGGCCGCGGCGCCTCCGCCCCCCCGGATAACAGACTCCCACACATAGCGACCATCTCCGCAAGTATCTGGGATTCCCCGCTGAACAACTACGACATTAACTTCACGGGCCGCTTGGGGCAAACACCTTAGTCATGCTGCTGCTGAGTAGGCGAGGCACGAGCGTTCAAAATGACTGAATAACACAAGAAATCCGGTACCCACGAGGTTGCCGGATTTCTTCTTTTGCGGTTCGCAATTGACAAGAGGTCGGGATGTTTAGTGCCTTGAGGACTTTATTGTATCTGCGAGGCGTTCTGGTTAGCCGACTTTTCATATGCCTCTTTGGTCATAATCGATTGTTCCAGCTGCCTGCGGGTTGCATCGTCGATTTTGCCGTCTGCCCACTGTGAGCCGGCTGTGCGCACCACATCAAGGTAGGCGGCGACTTTTGCCTGAATTTCATGGGCATCCGGGGTAACGGCGAGAACTTCCGGCGGGATTTTTTGAGTGGGTAGGCTGAGCAGCGAACCTTGGCCAACAAAAATCTTCTCATACTTGTTGTCCCCGTATCTCCCCTCTGCCCATATGAGGTCAAACATTGCCTCTATGCTGGGGTAATTGCCCTTGGCCGTCCAAAAGCCACAGCCTGAGATTAGTATGTTGCGCTGGCTGGAAAGGTCGTATCTGTCCGGGTGGTCACCGATCTCGCTTTCTTCCGACATTTCAGGTGACACAAGCGGGAGATTGCGGTCGATAAAACTTTTGAGCTTGCCGGGTATGTTGTAGTAGTAAAGCGGAAACGACCAGACAACTACGTCCGCCGCTATAAGCTTTGGCAGAAGCTCGCTCATGCTGTCATTTATCACGCAGCTGCCTGGGGTGTGGAACCAACAGGCAAAGCAACCCATGCAGTGTTCTATCTTCTGCTCTGTAAGGTCGATAATTTCGGCATTCTGCCAGCCGGCCCCTTCCAAAAAAGCACGCGTTAGATGCATGGTACTGCTCTGCTCACCGCGCGGCGAGCCGTTAATAACTAGAACTTTCATTTTATATTCTCCTTATCCAATTCCTTGAGATTTTTAAACCATTCGATGTTGTACTTGGTAAGGTCGATGCCGTACTGCAATGTCATTCTCTGAAAGAAGCTCATAGACTGGGCGTTTTCGCGGGCAAAGGCGAGATATTCAGAGTCACTTTTAAAGTATTCCTCCCACTGCTTTTCTGACGCATCGTTGACTTCGCCAATGACGGACTTAACCGCCAGCAGATACGCCAAGTCTTTTTCAAAAATAGCGATGACCTCGTCCATCAGATGCGCGCGCTTTTCGGCGGGCACCATGCCCATGAACAGAAGTTTGCCCAGCTCCATGTTTGTGCCACCGGAAATGTTGGCCGGGGTCTCGAGCCAGCTAAGAAGCTCGGCGCGACCCTTGTCTGTAATAGAGTATTTTTTCTTGTTGACACTCTTTTCGACGTACTCTGAAAAAGTGATCATCTCCGCCGCGAGAAGCTTCTTGATTGCAAATTGAATAGCTCCCAAACTATCGCTGCATATGTCTTTGAAGTTTTTCCGGATAATGGTTCTGATTTCGTATACTGTCAGCCTGCTTGCCATAAGTAAGCCAAGAATCAGCTTATCCATAGGTTGCGCACCTCCTCTTTAATATTACTAATAGTAACATATCTTAGAGTTGCCGTCAAGAGGCTGATTTAAATTTAGCAGCGGTTATTGCAAGAAGATTTTGTGGGAGTTGCCGTTGAGAATTGCGCGGTTATTGTCTTGGCTGTCGACTTTTGTCGAGCAAAAAATGTTGAAATTTAGCGATTGTTGTGGTAATGTATTAAGTGTTAAGAGGTGATGGTTATCGTAGAAAAATTCTCAGTGCTAGTTATTGATGACGATCCTGAATGGTGCATCAAACTTATAGCACACCTTGGAAAATGCCAGCAATTTGATATAATGAAGCCTATACACTCTGGGGACGCCGCAATCAAACATATTGAGCTGCACAGGCCTGACGCAATTATTCTCGATTTGCTGCTCCCAGTTAATGATGGGCTGTATATTATCGACTACATAGATAGCAGGCTGCCCGACTATAGGCCTATAATTTATGTAATGTCAATATTCAACACCGAAAAAATAAATCGGTTGTTGGGTAGTTATGACGTGGTGGACTACTATAGTATCAAACCGGTGAATCCAGAGTCTGCGACAACTGCGCTGTTTAACCTTCTTACCAGCAAGTCGAGCGACCGAGAGCACTATGTGGAAAAGGTGGAGGATGTCAGTCCACCGGCAGGCCTCGATTTAGTGGTGGAGGATTATTTGCGCAAACTAGGCATTGGAACAGCTACTCTTCAGACCAAATGCGTTCGTGTGGCTATTGAGATACTCATGCAGGCGGACAAAAGTAGCCGAATTGGGATGATGGAGCTATATAGGCAAACTGGGCAACACTTCACCCCGCCACTGTCCACGTCAGCTGTTGATCGCCATATTAGGTCTGCGGTTTTTAACATCAAGAAAAAGCGTGCACCTCTTTTTGAGGCGTACTTTCCCGTTATTGGTGTCACTGTCAATAACGGTACGTTTGTGCGAGAATCCGCTAATATGCTGAGAAGATGGCTTGTAGAGAGTGGCAATGATATAATTCTTAGCGGACAGAATAGCTCGATGCCTCGCATGAATAAAGGTTTGTAGAGCCTAGCTAGAAATCAAAGAGCACAGACCGAAAGGTCTGTGCTCTTTTGTTTTATAGCTTTAGCGCAACTTAACCCCCGGTTTTACCGGGGGCGATAAAAAGCTTTAGCAATAGAAAGCCTCCTGTAGTAGACTAGCAATTGGTTTGGCGACCGCATTACAAGCAACTTAAA
>WRAV01000016.1 GCA_009780025.1 Oscillospiraceae bacterium
CAACAGAGGCAGGAGTAACAGTAGATGCCTTTGGATTTCGAGCCCTTGGCCGCCCGCAAACTTACCCAGCCGCTATGCGAGCCCGGGTTTAGAGTAAGGAATTCTCGCGGTGAGGTGTTTGCCGCTAACTGTGCCGTTACTGACGAACACGTCGGCTGCGGAGCTGTATCATCTGTATAGCCCAACTACCGTCCACACCCACCTGCCCTTGACCTACCAGTGGGGGGATGAGGCGGTCTTTGCCACTGCCACATGCCTTTGGCGTGGCAGTTGGGAGTTGTCTGCGAAGCACGTCCTTTGTGCGTAGTCAGACCCGGTTCTCCCCCAGTCGCCTTCTTTTGCTTACTTCTTCTTGGCGAGACAAGAAAAGTAAGTGCCTCCGCGGCATAAGCGGTACATTATTCCCGCCCGCAGGCGAATTAAAATCAAGTCCTTGACCTTGAGCTTGAGCTTGACCCTGGCGGTCGGATATGGAACCCAGACCCTACAACAATAGGTGTATAGAATTAGCTGGGACGATCGCCATCCTCACCTACAAACGGACCTGCATTACCCTGCCACCCGTGGGGCAACACAACCAACAAGGAGACCTAAAATGTACACACTCACATCCAAACAACGCGCACAGCTCCGCGCCCTCGCCAACCCGCTCGACACCATCTTGCAAGTTGGCAAAGGCGGCATAGGCCCCGCAGTAATAACCGGGGCCGACAACGCCCTGACTGCCCGCGAGCTTATCAAAGGCCGAGTGCTGCAAAACAGCGAGTACAGTTCTAAAGAGGCAGCCGAGCAGATCGCCGAACAAACCGGGTCGCAGGTGGTGCAAGTCATCGGCACCCGCTTTGTGCTCTACCGTCCGAATCCGGAGAAAAAGCTAATCGAGCTGGTGTAGGGGCGAACTGCGTAACTAAAGTCGCAAGGACCGAGTCGCCCGGCCCTTATAGAGTTTTTCATTAGCTGGCGGGCGAACACAGTTCGCCCCTACATGCGAGGCACCATTACCAAGGAAGGGGCTGTCCATGGCGGGAAAAACCAAAATCGGCCTACTCGGCGGGACATTCAACCCAATACACAATTCCCACATTCACCTGGCCCGGCAGTACACCCAGCAGCTAAGCCTTGACAAAATAATCATAGTGCCCACCTTCACACCGCCGCACAAAAAGGTGGAAAACCTGGCGAGCGGCGAGGACAGGTACAACATGTGCCGCCTAGCTACCCGCGACCTGCCGCTCTTCCACGTCACCCGCTTTGAGCTGGAGCAGCAGGGTAAAAGCTACACTTACAAGACCCTGCGCCACATCCTGGGGGAATACCCGGGCAGCGAACTCTTCTTGATAGTCGGCGCTGACATGTTCCTAACCATTCAGGACTGGCGGCACCCCGCCGAAATCTTCAAGATGGCGACTATCTGCGGCGGCCAGCGCGAAGCGGGGGAGCAGGCAATGCTCGAAGCTCACCGGCAGGTGCTTGAAGCCGGGGGTGCCAGGTGCGCGGTAATCAGCCTAGAGGCAAAGCCGCTAAGCTCGACCCAGGTGCGGGAGATGATTGCCACCGGCCGGAACCCGGAGGGTCTTCTCCACCCGGACGTATGGAGCTACATCGTAGAGCGGGGGCTCTACTCCCACCCCGGAAGCGCGAGGTCGCTGCAATGAAGATAACACGCCGAGAGATAATAAACCTGCTAACTGCCCGCCTGGATGAGCGCAGACTACGGCACAGCCTGGCCGCGGAGAAAGAAGCTACTAGCCTGGCCGTCCACCACGGGGAAGACTGGCGAAAAGCCGCACTGGCTGCGCTGCTCCACGACCTTTGCCGGTGCGATCCCACAGAATGGCAACGCAGCTATTTGCGTGCCCGCTCGGTTAAGCTTGCCCGGGAATGGCTGTGCGATCCGCAGCTTTTGCACGGGCCCTGCGTCGCCGAGTACATCCGCTGTGAGTTGGGCGTTACCGACCGTGAGATTCTCAGCGCGGTGCGATACCACACCACCGGCCGGCCAGGGATGACAAACCTTGAGAAAATAGTCTTCCTGGCGGACAAAATAGAAGCTACACGAGACTACGACGGCGTGGAGAAAACCCGCGCCGCCGCCTACCAAAGCTTGGATAAGGCAGTGCACTTTGTGCTCGGTCATAACCTGGCACAGGTCTGCAAAATGGGACTGCCCCTTGTCAAAGAGGCCGTGGGGGCGTATAATGAACTTACTACCAGAATTATTGATGAGGAAGGATGATGTTTAACATGCCGGCAGATTCGCTGCAATTTGTAAAACAGGCGGTAGCCTTGCTTGATTCTAAAAAGGCCGAGGACATTGTGGTGCTCGATATAAGAGAGCGCACTTCAATAGGCGACTTCTTCATCATAGCCTCTGCTGGGAACACCACCCTGGTGAAGACACTGGCCGACGAACTCGAAGACAAATTCGCCGCCGAGGGGATAGAGCCCCGCCGGGTAGAGGGCGCGAGCTCAGCTATGTGGATTTTGATGGACTACGGCGATGTAGTCGTCCACATCTTCTACAACGAACAGAGAGATTTTTACTGCCTCGAGCGCCTCTGGGCGGACGCGCCTAAACACAAGGCAGTGGACGGGCAGCTGGATTTGTAGCATATGGAGATTGGCGCCTTACGCTGGCAAACGTGTAAGGTGGCGATTGTAGGGGCGGGGTTATCCTGCCCGCAAACACAACTGTGCCGAAAGACCGGGTGCTGGTAGAACTGGCCGGGCGGGATAATCCCGCCCCTACCAATTTCTAGCCACCACTAACAGAAAGGACGTAACTCAGTTGAAATATAACCACGCACAAGTCGAAAAGAAGTGGCAGGATATTTGGGATGAGAAGCAAGTCTTTGCGGCCAAGCAAGACTACACCCTGCCCAAGTTTTATCCGCTTGTTGAATTCCCGTACCCCTCAGGGCAGGGGCTGCACGCCGGACACCCGCGGCCATACACCGCTCTGGACATCGTGGCCCGCAAGCGCAGGATGCAGGGCTACAACGTCCTCTACACTATGGGTTGGGACGCATTTGGCCTGCCGGCGGAAAACTACGCCATGCAAACAGGCGTCCACCCCAAGGTGGTCACCGAGCAAAATGTAAAGCGCTTTACCGAGCAGATAAAATCCCTGGGACTGAGCTTTGACTGGAACCGGGAGATCAACACCACTGATCCCGCTTACTACAAGTGGACCCAGTGGATTTTCCTACGAATGTTCCACAAAGGGCTTGCTTACAAGGCGCAGGCTGCGGTCAACTGGTGCACCTCATGCAAAGTTGTGTTGGCCAACGAGGAAGTTGTGGGCGGTACTTGCGAGCGCTGCCACAGCGAGGTTGTGCGCAAGGTCAAGAGCCAGTGGATGCTGGCCATAACCAAGTACGCCCAACGATTGATCGACGACCTGGACGGCGTGACCTACCCCGAGAGGGTAGTCGCCAGCCAGAAGCACTGGATTGGCCGCTCCGAGGGCGCACTGATAACCTTCGGCACCACCCAGGGCGATCCGCTGCAAGTCTACACCACCCGCCCGGATACCCTATTCGGGGCAACATACATGGTGGTTTCCCCCGAACACCCGCTTGTTGAGAAGTGGGCCGGGGTTATCCAAAACATGGACGAGGTCCGCGATTACCAGACCGCCGCCGCCAAGAAGTCAGACTTCGAGCGCACCGAGGTGGCTAAGGACAAAACCGGCGTACAGCTGCTGGGCGTCACGGGTATAAACCCGGCAAGCGGAGCGGAAGTGCCCATATTCATTTCAGACTACGTACTGGTCAGTTACGGCACCGGGGCCATCATGGCGGTACCAGGCCACGACCAAAGAGACTGGGAGTTCGCCAAGAAGTTCGGGTTGCCCATAGTCGAGGTTGTCAGCGGCGGTAATATCGAAGAAGCGGCCCACACCGACTGCGACACCGGAGTGATGGTAAACTCCGGTATGCTGGACGGCCTTAGCGTCGAAGCAGCCAAGCAAAAAATAACTGCCTTCCTGCAGGGAAAGGGCGTGGGCGAGCCCAAGGTAAACTTCAAGCTGCGCGACTGGGTGTTTTCCCGGCAGCGGTATTGGGGCGAGCCGATACCAATAGTCATCTGCGACAGTTGCGGCTTTGTCCCCCTGGACGAGAAAGATTTGCCACTGACCCTGCCCCAGGTAGAGAGCTATCATCCAACCGATGAAGGCGATTCGCCCCTGGCCGGTATGGACGAGTGGGTAAACACTACCTGCCCGAAATGCGGGCAACCAGCCAAGCGGGAGACCGACACCATGCCACAATGGGCGGGCTCGAGCTGGTATTTTCTGCGGTATGCTGACCCACACAACACCGAACAACTGGCCTCTCTCGAGGCTCTAAAATACTGGACGCCTATCGACTGGTACAACGGCGGGATGGAGCACACCACACTGCATCTGCTCTACTCGCGCTTTTGGCACAAGTTCCTCTTCGATATTGGGGTGGTGCCGACCAGCGAGCCCTACTCCCGCCGGACAAGCCACGGGATGATTCTGGGCGAGGACGGCGTAAAGATGAGCAAATCCCGCGGGAACGTCATCAACCCGGACGAAATCGTCGCGGAGTCCGGGGCCGACACCTTGCGCCTCTACGAGATGTTCATCGGCGACTTTGAGAAGACCGCGCCATGGTCCACGGCATCTGTGAAAGGCTGCAAGCGCTTCCTGGATAGGGTCTGGGCTCTGCGGGAGCTCTGCACGCCGGGGGACGCATACACACCTGCCCTCGAGAGCAGCATACACAAGGCTATCAAGAAAGTCAGCGAAGACATCGAGGTGCTCAAGTTTAACACAGCTATCGCCACCCTGATGGCACTGCTCAACGAGGTGACCGAGAAGGGCGGGCTAAACCACGCCGAGTACAAGACATTCCTTCTGCTGCTAAACCCCTTCGCCCCTCACCTGGCCGAAGAAATCTGGGAAGCCATGGGTTTTGGCGGGATGGTGACCGACCAGTCTTGGCCCGACTTCGACCCCCAAAAATGCGTGGACGACACTATAGAGGTCGTGGTGCAGATATTGGGCAAAATCAAAGCGCGGGTGCAAATGCCTGCGGGCGCATCCCAGGAAGATATGATTGCCGCAGCCAAAGAGAGCGTGCAGGAACAGCTGGCCGGCAAAGCCATAGCAAAGGAAATTGTGGTACCAGGCAAGCTTGTGAACTTTGTTGTGCGGTAAAGGCCTACACAACGGAGCAGTAAGGATGACATTATGCGCAGAAAGTTTTTAGTTGTCGCCATCATTCTGGCTCTTGCTATTTGCGTTGTTCTGGTTGCAAATAGTGTCTTTTTCGGTCACTCCGAGAATAGAGTAAACACTTTCGAGTTTGGCGGGGAGTATTTTTCAATCGGAACACTGTTAAGCCCATCTTTTGAGATATATAGACCGGAACCTTTTAGTGAAGGCATGTCTCATGTAAGGAGGGTTTATGTCCCAAGCCCGCGCCCGCACGAAGGTACTGCTGTCAGCACTTTACAACATACAAACAACATTGTAACACTCACTGTTGTACCCACCATGTCGAGACCTCCTACGTTGACCAAGAGTGGCTTTGTGAATTCGAGTGGCGAGATAGTGATACCGCTTGAGTACGATGATGCCCTTTGTTTTAGCGAAGGGCTTGCCGCTGTGCAAATAGGAGACAGATGGGGGTTTATCGACAAAACCGGAGAAGTGGTCATTCCTTTTGAGTTCAGCAGGGTCGCCCCATTTAGAGAAGGATTGGCCAAAGTAGAAAGAGAAGATGGTATGTGGTCGTTCATCAATCGTGGCGGTAACGAAGTAATACCGCTTGGCTCTTACCCACAACGAGATGGCAGTTGGATGCCGCATGTTTGGGGGTTTCATGAAGGCTTGGCTGCTGTGCGAAGAGATAGCGGATGGGGCTATATTGATAGAGAAGGAAATGTAGTGATTCCTTTTCACTTCCAAAGAGGTGCCCCTTTTAGTGATGGTTTTGCTTGGGTTGGCTCTGATGTCATGATTGACAGAGATGGCAACCAAATTGGCTTTAACTTTCTGTCATCGTTTTCCGAAGGATTAGCAATTGTTATAGTATCACAGTGGGGAGAGTGGGCACTTGTTGACACAACAGGCAACGTAGTCGACCATATCGACCAGTCGGACTATGATAGGTTTTTTTACTTTTAACAATGGCCGAGCTGCTGTCAATGTAGATATTGACCTGGGTAGCCGAAGGCTAACAAGCCTTGACCGTGTCCCAAGACGATATGGTTTTATTAACAAGGATGGCGAGCTGGTAATTCCGTTAGTTTTCAACATGGTGGATAGCTCCTATAGCCCTTTCGGTGGTGGGGTGGCTGCTGTTGCGCTAAGTAACCGTTGGCGGTACATTGACAGAATGGGTAATGTAGTGCTAGTGGACAACAGAATGCCTGATTACGATTGGGCGCACAATTTCAGCGAAGGTCTCGCCTGGGTACGCCAAGGCAACGTATGGGGCATACTGCAATTGGTGCCCGCAGGCTGAGTATATAGCCTGCTGCGCAAGTTCTCAGATATTTTCTGGCCCTACCACCTTGACATGGGCGGGCGCAACATATATAATTAAGATGATATTCTTGTACTACGAGAATAACTCCAGCCGCTAGGCGCGGGGAGGGAAATAGAAATGTCAGAAGTTCGCATAAAGGACAACGAATCCTTGGACAGTGCTCTGCGCCGGTTTAAGAGGCAGTGCGCGAAGAGCGGGGTCTTCCAAGAAGTGCGCAGGAGAGAACACTACGAAAAACCGTCTGTCAAGCGCAAAAAGAAGTCCGAAGCGGCGCGCAAGCGCAAATTCAAATAATAAAGCAAGAAAAGCGGACCACTTACCGGTCCGCTTTTTGTGCGAAAGGAGCCCTGGCGTGTCCCTACTTTTCCCCGACATTTACCTCAAATCAATAACTGCCCTCACCCCCGGTATGTTGGATCGCTGGGGGATACGCGGCCTTATCCTGGATGTGGATAATACCCTCACCACCCACGGCAACCCACGCCCAGATCCAGATGTGCTGCTCTGGCTTAAGGTCATGCGCGAACACCACATCGAAATGGTGATACTCTCCAACAACACGCCAAAGCGGGTACAGCCATTTGCAGAGGAGCTGCGGATGGATTTTGTGGCAACCGCAAAAAAACCGCTGGCTTCCGGGTTTGGGCGGGCAGCAGCCAAGCTTGGGATGACTAAAGACAAAGTAGCCGTAGTGGGCGACCAGATCTTCACCGACATATTGGGTGGCAACCTCTGGGGTGCGCGAACTATTTTGGTAAAACCGATAGAGCCGGAAACCACTATGTTATTCCGGCTCAAGCGCCGGCTGGAGCGGGATATAATACGCAGACGGCACACCGCGAACCATGCGGCGGAGGAGGGCTCTTGTGGTTAGGTTCGGCCCGGCTGGGCAAGACGATATATTCCCAACCGTACACAAAAAGATGACCGACATGCCGGCATACCTGGCCGCTCGAGGCCTGACCGCTTTCGAGTACCAGTGCGGCCACGGGGTCAGGGTTAGCAGGGCCTCCGCCATTGCACTTGGGGAAAAGGCAAAAGAGCACGGCGTAGCGGTTTCCCTGCATGCGCCCTACTATATCTCGCTCTCTTCATCCGAAGAGGAAAAGCGGGAGAACTCGCTGGGCTACATCTTAAAATCGGCCCAGGCAGTCAGCTGGATGGGCGGCGAGCGGATTGTGGTTCACTCGGGCAGCGTGGGCAAAAGAACACGCGAGCAGGCGCTGGAACTCGCTGTGCAGACCCTGACGAGTGCACAGAAACTGCTGGATGAGGAAAGGCTGTCCCATATCCGTATTTGCCCGGAGACCATGGGCAAAATAGGTCAGCTGGGCGACCTGGACGAGGTGCTCACCCTTTGCGGGGTGGACGAGCGGTTTATACCGTGCATCGACTTTGGGCACCTGAACTCCCGCACTCAGGGCGGAGTGAACGACTATGCGGCTATGGCTGCGGTTTTGGACAAGGTTGCGAATACACTGGGCACCGAGCGGGCACGGGTTTTTCACGCACACTTTTCCAAAATTGAATACGGGCCTAAGGGTGAGACTCGCCACCTGACCTTTGACGACACACAGTACGGCCCGGATTTTGAGCCGCTTGGGAGGCTCCTGGCTGAGCGAAGGCTCTCGCCGACTATAATCTGTGAGTCCAGTGGCCGGCAGATCGATGACGCTGCGTACATGCTGAAGGTCTACCAAAAGGAGTCCTGTAATGACGCGGATTGAGCGCCTGATAAGCAAAATGCCCGAACAGACGGGTGCGGCAATTGTCACCGATAGGTTCAACCGGTTTTACCTTACCGGCTTGCCCTCAAGCGCGGGGGCGTTGCTCGTCACCCGTGAGGGCGGTGTGCTCATCATCGACTCGCGCTACCACGAGCTGGCCCAGAGCACTGTAAGGGATTGCGAGGTAATCCTCCAAGACCAGCTGTACGAGCAAATCGCGAGTATCTTAAAGTCGCAAGGGCTGAGCGCTCTCACGCCGGAAGCGGCCAGCTGCACCTTAAAAACTCGTGACGCCTACCGAGAAAAACTCGAGGGAGTGGCGATTCTTGAAGATAGCTGGCTGAGCGACGCCCTGAGCGAGCTGCGACAGTGTAAAAGCCAGGATGAGCTGAGCAAGATACGTGCCGCGGGGAAGATAACTGACCGAACCTTTGAGCACCTACTGGGCTTTATAAAGCCGGGGCTGACCGAGCGGGAGGTGGCTCTTGAGGCCGAGTTCTACGGCCGCTCACATGGGGCGCAGGGCGTGGCATTTCCAGTGATTGTTGCCTCGGGGGAGAATTCCTCGAGGCCTCACGCCACGCCGGGGGAGCGGAAGCTGCGCCACGGCGACTTTTTGATTATCGACATGGGTTTTGTGGTGGAGGGCTACTGCTCGGACATGACCCGCACGGTGGCGATTGGCCATCCAAGCGATGAACAGCGGGAAGTTTACCGCATAGTGCAGGTCGCCCAGCAGGCCGCGTTTGAGAAGATAAAGCCGGGCATCCCATGCAAAGACGTCGATGCCGCCGCCCGGGGACTGATTGACGCTTCACAATTTGCGGGGCTGTTCGGTCACGGGTTAGGCCACTCGCTGGGAATAGAGGTTCACGAGCCGCCAGCCTTCAACAAGATAAGCGAGGCTATGCTAAGCCCGGGGATGGTGCTCAGCGTTGAGCCGGGTATCTATATACCCGGAAAGTTCGGGGTGCGAATAGAGGATTTGGTCGCAATAATCGGGGACGGGTTCGAGAATTTGACCGCCAGCCCCAAGGAATTAGTTGTAATTAGTTAGCCGCACTTGAAAAATTTTGCAAGATGGGTTAGACTATAACAAGATACCAAGAACCTGTGGTCAATAACGAGAATTGTTCACGAGCCGAAGCGCTTTTTTCGCTGGGCAAGAAAAATTGACGTAGCATAGCGGAAAAAAACGCTGGCTCGGGGACTGTTCAAGTATTGATCATAGGTTCTAACGCTAACATCAGGAGGGCAATTGTTATGATATCTGCCGGAGACTTTAGGAACGGCGTAACTTTTGAGATGGACGGCAATGTTATGCAGATCGTCGAGTTCCAACACGTTAAGCCGGGCAAGGGTGCTGCGTTTGTTCGCACCAAGGTGCGCAATGTAATCACCGGTTCAGTTGTCGAAAGAACTTTCAATCCCAGCGACAAGTATCCGACCGCGTTCGTTGAGCGCAAGGACATGGAGTACCTTTACAGCGATGGTGGGCTCTACTACTTCATGGACAAAGAAAGCTACGAGAATGTTCCTGTGGGCGCGGACAAGCTGGACGACAACTTCAAGTTTGTCAAAGAGAACACCGATGTCAAGATTCTCTCTTACAAAGGCGAGGTTTTCGGCGTTGAGCCGGCAAACTTTGTCGAACTCGAAATAACCGAGACCGAGCCCGGCGTAAAGGGCGACACCGCTACTAACGTTCAGAAGCCTGCAACACTTGAGACCGGCGCCGAGATAAAAGTGCCGCTCTTTATAAACATCGGCGACCGCATACGTGTGGACACCCGCACTGGGGAGTATATGGAACGCGCGTAAACCGCCTAAAAGGAGACTAAAAACATGGATATGAACGCAAAACTGGCATATCTTAAAGGACTGGCCGAGGGCCTGGGAGTCGACAAAGACACTAAGGAAGGCAAGCTGTTTTCCGCTACGCTTGACCTGCTCGACGATGTGGTGCTGGCTATCACGGAGATGAGCGAGGGCCTTGAGCATATGGGCGAGGACATCGAGGCGATAGAGGAAGACCTGGACGAAGTTCTAGAGGACCTCTACGGAGACGAAGATGAGGACGAAGGCTGCCACCACGGCGATTACGACTTTGAGGGCGAGCTCTACGAAGTCACCTGCCCGGCCTGCGGGGACCAAGTCTGCGTGGACGAAGACATGCTGGACGAAGGCGAGATCGCATGCCCCGGCTGCGGCAAAACCCTGGAGTTTGACCTTAGCGGCGAGCTCGACAAGGAAGAGTTGGGAGACAACAAGGCCTAGTAGGTGTGCTGCCTAACGTGACCGAATAGAATCGGTGATGCGCGACAACAATTGTACTCGACAGTTTTTTGCAAACTGTCCGGGCATTTTTGTATATGCGCATGGTACAATGTTGAAGACATACCTGGGAAGGGGGATGCCCTTGAATTGGATTTACCGCCTGGAGCGCAAGCTGGGCCGGCGTTTTGGTGTAACCAACATTATGCTCTACATTACGGCTACCATGCTGGCGTTTTACGTATTCTGGCTGCTCATTATGCCGGGGCTATACGGGCTCATTGCCTTCCACAGAGAGCTTATACTAAACGGGGAATTTTGGCGAGCTATAACGTTTGTGCTTATTCCGTCTAACTTGGGCTCGCCATTTTTTGTTCTGCTTTCCCTCTTTATAGCTTACCGCATCGGCAATAACCTTGAGCATGTCTGGGGCAAGACCCTGCTTAACATGTATTTGTTTTTTGGGGTGTTGGGCGCCATTATAGCCGGGTTCATCACCGGGTTTGCCACAAACTACTATATCTTCCTCTCCCTGATACTGGCCTTCTGCTATATGAACCCGAACGCGACATTCCTGCTATTCTTTATCCTGCCAGTAAAGGCGAAGCACATTGCGCTGGTTAACTGGGCATTTTACATCTGGTCGTTTATACAGGGCAACTTTAGCTCTCGGGTGGCGATCATATTTTCGCTCATCAACTTCTTCTTGTTTTTCGGCCCCGATGTTTGGCGGACTATGAAGCAGAATTACAACATAGTGCGGCGGCGTAAGCAGTACCAAAAGAGCTGGGGAGATAATAATCCCTGGCGATAATGATATAGAGAAAATGGGAGATGCGACCCCACTTTTGGGGTCGCATCTCCCATTTTAGCGTAGAAAGTGCTTATTGTAGAGTTACGCCCAATAAAAAATTATACTTGTTTCACTTCAAAAGAAGAACACTTTTGAAGCTGCGGCAAAGGACAGCAGCAGTCAGCGCTGCGCGCTGGAAAGCCCGTGTATACGCCATTAACGGCTCCGCCGCTACACACTCTGCGAGTGTGTAAACTTGAAAAATAAAGTGCATTTTTCAAGTTTAATGGCTATATAGCATGGGGATTTGAGGGATACAGCTCTTAGGGGCTGTAATTGTTTCGATTTTTTCACCATCTACAGTAACAGCTTGATTATCTGCTATCTTTATACAGTCAACGCTGACATAGTATTTATCGAATAATTCCTTATCATTACAAAAATAATTATGGCCGTAATGCGGAAACAAATAAAAATCAATAAATCCAAGCCCCGAAAAGTCACCATTTAACTCAAGACCAAACCTCGTGTCATCAACCCCATCATCAATAAAGCCTTTCTGCACTAAATTCGAGCCAGCAGACGTACCTATATAAAGTTTACCTTGTTTAATGTGGTGGCAAATCATTTTATCGGCACCTTTACGCTTTAACTCTTGCATCAAGAAAAAAGGATTTCCACCGCATACGAATATGCAGTCGGCATTGGATATGCTTTTTTCAATAGCTTCGGAAGTTTCGCTTAAAACTTCTAAGTCCTCAACAATAAGCCCAAGATTTTCAAGTGATTTTTTGTCTGCATTGTTAATGAAATCTAGCCCATTTCTGTATTCGTCTGGCATTTCATGCGAGCTTGCGGTTGGAATAAATACAACCTTTTTTCCAGTTAAATCTTCCCTTGCAAAGCTAGTAAGTAAAGTGGCTGAGCCTGCAAACCATGACGCTAAAAATAATTTCGTCACCTTAGGTTACCTCTCCTTAAATCTTTTTCAATAATTCTATCACGCAAAACACGACAACTGTGTGTCGTATTAAAAAATATAAATCTGATATATGTAATTCACCTAAAAAAACGTATATCATGCCGCCATAAAACGACATGATATACGTCAGCCAAAAATAAAACTACTCCTGCTCCAAAGTGCGCTCCAGCCAGATGGTGGCAATATTCAGCGCGTCGTACAGGTTGTTTTTCTCAGTCTTTTTTATAATGCGGTCTTTGGGGTCGAGCTCCTGGTCAGTGGAGACAACCTGCACGCTGACCTTTGAGGGCAGCTTCATATCGGAGAAATCGACCGCTTCGGCAATCATTAGCATGGCCACATATTCGTCGGCCATATCCCCGTAATATATCGTGCTGCCATCCCGTACAAGGGGCTTGCCCTTGTAGGTTAGCATCTTTGTGTTCTCTTTACCAGCCATAATAGTTCATCATCCTTTCTGAGCTAGAACGCTAAGTATACCACAAAAAGCCAATTCTGTACACCCTTAGATTATTTTTATCGCTATGTCGGGGCAGACAGCACCGCAATAGCCGCAAAGCAAGCACTTGCTCTCCTCGCATACGGCCATTCCTTGCTTGTCCAGGTGCAAGGCGCTTTGACCGCATCGAGAGACACAAGCGCCGCAGCCCTCGCACCAGCTTTCGATGTGCAGGCGGCGAGTTTTGTTCTGCAAAGCGGTTTTAGCGGCAGGGGAGAACCCTTTGCCTTCGAAGAAATCTATGTTGGCGTCTACTTCTCCCTGACTTTGCATTCCCACGGCTACGCTGTGGACATATGGCAGAGAGATCGCATACTCAAGGCATTTCTCGGCTTGCCGGAAGAGATTCCCGCCGCCTAGCGCTTTCATCGAGAAGATGCCCATTCCGGCGTCATAGGCCTGATTTACAGCTACCTGCATATCCTCGCGGGTGCCGTCACAAATGCCAAGCCCGGTAAGGTTTAGCAGCGGGTGTATGATATCTAGCTTGGCGCTTATCGCGGCGTCAACTCCAGCTACCATATGGGAGGACAATCCCACCGCCCTGATAATGCCCTTCTGTTTCTGCTCAAGCAGATACTCAAGAGCGTCACGATGCCCACGCAAGGTGTGTTCGCTCTCCTGCTCATGGAGCAGGAAGATGTCAATATAGTCGCGATTCAGCTCTTGGCGAGCCTCCTCGAGGGCCGCTGCGGCCAATTCCCGGGTGTGCGCGTAGGTTTTAGTGGAGATTATTATGTCACGCTCGCCGCTTATTTCCATTGCTCTGCGAATATAGGGATAGGTCTCATATAGCTGTGCTGTGTCGACGAAATTTACCCCACGCTCGATGGCACAGCAAAGCAGCTGCGCTCCCTCTTCAACGGGGAGGGCTGCCTGCAGAGGGCCCAGGGTCAGGGTACCATAACACAGCCGGCTGACGGTAAGCCCGGTGTTGCCTAGCCTTACTTGCTCCATCCGTCTACCGGTTACCTTCGCCCAGGTAATGTTTTACCAGAGAGTGCAGCAGGTCATCCCGATCAATCCGGCGAATGATGCTGCGGGCGTTGTTGTGCGTGGTGATATAGGTAGGATCCTCCGAGAGGATATACCCCACTATCTGGTTGATTGGGTTGTAGCCCTTCTCGCGCAGGGCGGCAAAAACTTGGAGCAGCAAGTCGCGCATTTCGCGCTCTTTGTCCTCGTGTATCGAAAAGCTGATAGTTGGCTCCTGCCTCATAGAATCACCCCAATGCGGTTTTTTATATCATACACTAGAAGCGGGTGGTTTGCAAGCCGCAATCGCTTAGTCTTCCAGCACCGTAAAGTTCAAAAGCCGCCCTGTATGTGTGCGGTAATGCAGCTCTATCATTATATTACCGCGCTCAATTATTTCGCTAAGCTCTTCGTGCTGAGCCTGGCTAATCTCCATCCTTAGTTCGTATCCGTCGGCAAGCCAGTATGTAAAAGGATGAACGCCCAACTGGCGGAATGTCACGGGAATCTGTGTGAGATTAATCGTGTCACCGGGAAGCACAATAGTGTTGTCCTCGAATAGGGGTGTAAATCCCAGCAGCTCTCCTGTGTATCTCATGTATGGCCGCCCCCAGCGAAAATTCGCCTGCCGCTCTGTATATGGTCTGTAGCGCAGCTCTACCATCACGTAACTGCGCTCGTGTTGAACCAGCTCAATTTCGCCATCTACATATTGCGGAACCATCCAAAAGCCGCCACCGCCCTCTCGCCGAAGGAACTCGCGCAGCTCTTGGTATTGCGATCGATTAAGCTCCAGCCTTAGCTCACCCATAAAGCTTAAACTGTATCTATACTGGGACTTAAACATATTTCGATTGGGGCGCCATATTTCCGAGACCCCAATCCTGTCGCTTGGAACGGTTACAGTGTTGTACTCGCTATGCCCCGCAGAAGCACCGCAAGCTACTAAAGTAGCTATAAGCCCTAAAATGATAAGCGCTGCAAGAGCGATTCTACTTGCAAAAGTTTTGGCTTTGAATTTAGCAACAGTCTTAGCAAAGCTGTCCCGGATACTGTTGCCGCCCACGAAGCCACCTCCACGCAATACAAACACATACCGCTTGACAAAAAAGCCCCTGTACTATAATCTAAAATGAGAAAAATTCTCTATAATATTATAGCATTATTCTCTTCTTTTGAAATCACAGATTAAGCATAAAATAATCGAGGAGGCAACGCCTATGTCCGCGAGAACAGCATCATCCCAGCGCAAAACCAAGGAGACAAACATAACCGTAAGCCTAAACCTTGACGGCACCGGCAAAAGCAGTCTGAGCACCAGGGTAGGTTTTTTTGATCATATGCTGGAGAGCTTTGCCAGGCACGGGCTGTTTGACCTGGAAATAAGCTGCGAGGGTGACCTCCACGTTGACGCCCACCACACGATCGAGGATGTGGGGATAGTTTTGGGGGATGCCCTAAAGACAGCGTTAGGCAAAAAAGAGGGTATCAAGCGCTACGGCAGCTGCACTTTACCCATGGACGAGGCGCTTGTGCTCTGCGCGGTAGATCTTTCCGGGCGGCCATTCTTTGTCGAAGACTTGCGCTTTAGCGGTGAGATGATGGGCGATATGCCCACACAGATGGTGCGCGAATTCTTTTACGCGGTTTCGTACAGTGCAGGGATGAACCTGCACTTTTGCCAGCACCGTGGAAATAACGATCACCATATAGCCGAGTGCGCCTTCAAGGCTTTCGCCAAAGCGTTAGATGCAGCCACTCAACCCGAGCCCAGGATTGCCGAGGCCTGGTCCACCAAGGGTGTTTTGTAGATGAATAGCATATGCAATATAGTTTGCAAAGTTTGCGAATTTTTGCAAACCGGTGGCTTTAGGAGAAAAAGCAAATGACAGAAACGAAGTTCCATGGTGCGCCAGGGCCTCTCAGGGATTTTCTCTTTTATATGCTAACCATCCGCGGGCGAAGTCCGCGCACGGTGGAGGGTTACTACATTGACCTGCGCACTTTTTTGCGGTATCTAAAAGTGCGAGGTAGTGCGGGTACAGACCTTGGCGGCGTATGCATCGCGGATATGGACATAGGCATACTGAGAAAAGTTAGCCTTTCTGACGTTTACGATTTTCTCAACTACACCATGACAGAGCGCGAGAACGGTGCCAAAGCCCGCGCTAGGAAGGTGAGCAGTCTGCGCACATTCTTCAACTACCTAACTGTTAAAGAGCGGCTGCTGGAAGACAATCCGCTCAAACATCTCGAGTTGCCCAGTGTAAAAAGGGCTCTGCCAAAACACCTTACCCTTGAAGAAAGCATTGAACTTATGGCTGCGGTGGACACCAAATTCCCACGGAGGGACTACTGCATACTTACGCTTTTTCTCAACTGCGGGGTGCGCCTAAGCGAGCTTGTGGGGATAAACCTAAATGACATAAGGTTGGGCGAGGGCACGATAAAAGTTCTGGGCAAGGGCAGCAAAGAGCGGATAGTTTACCTCAACGACGCCTGCGTATTTGCCATAGAGCAGCAGTTAGAGGAGCGGGCGGGGATACAGGGCGCCAGCGAAGAAAAGGCTCTTCTCCTTTCCTCCCGTGGCCGGCGAATAAGCCCGCGACGGGTAGAACAAATTGTGGCCGACTGCCTGCGAGCTGCCGGCCTGGAAGGGCAGGGGTACTCTCCCCACAAGCTGCGGCATACGGCTGCTACGCTACTTTATCAGCACGGGCAGGTTGATATTCGGGTACTTAAGGAGATATTGGGACATGCGAACCTTTCCACTACCGAACTTTACACCCATGTCTCTAACAAGCAGATTGAAAGCGCGGCCCACAAAAGCCCGCTTTCCGGCGTAAAGATGAAGAAGGAAAAAAGCTGATTTGCGAGAGCGGGATCAGAAACAAAAAGCATCTTATTTTGAAGGAAAAGGGTTTTATCACTAAAAAGTTAAATTTTTGCCAAACAAGTATATTTGCACTTGCTTTTTTTGGTAAATAGTGTAATATAGAAATTAGTGAAACTAAACTTTACTTAGGAGTGAGCAAAAATGGCAAGAGGCGTAGCGCGTAGTTTGGACAATAGGATTGATGCTCTTCGTGAAAAACTGGAGAAAAAGCAATCGGAAGTAGCAGAACTCAAGAGCGCGATTAAAGAACTTGAAGTGGCAAAACAAGCTGAGCTGCTTACAAAGGTTAGTGAAGCTGCTGCCCAAAAAGGCGTTTCTGTTGAAGAGCTTTTGAACGCCGCAATAAAGTAAGATAAAAGTCGCAAAATAAAAAAAGAACGGGAAGCTCTTCCCGTTCTTTTTTGTGCGAAATTTGAAGTTAAGCTTCTTCGTCCTCGCCAGTTTCTTCTTCGGTCTCTTCTTCTGCTTCGTCCTCGTCTTCTTCTACTTCGTCAGCTGCGGGTGCTACTACTGCAGGAGCAGCAGGAGCTGGCGCCGGTGGAGCAGCAGCAGGAGTGAGGTTTACGTCACTGACAATGATTTCGCCGCCAACAGTGGTGGTGAAGTGCAGGAAGCCATAGCTGTCCAGCCAAACGAAGCTGGGAACAAACTGTGTAACTGTATTAGCTTCAGTGTCGTAAACGTAGAAGTAAACAGCGTCTGCAGTGAAGCTCTCGTCAAGCCTTGCTGCTACGCGGACTTCCATGCCGAACTCGCAACGCTGTGCAAGGCTGACTACCGATGCAGTGCCGCCAAAAGCGTTCTCGAATATTTGAGCGACAATGCGTGTGGTGACAGACCTTGTTGTGCCGGAAAGCAGGATGTCTTCGGTAGCAAGCACAGGTGCGAAAGTGATGCGCACGTCAGCTTCCGAGCTAAGCGCAGGGAAGGTGTCGGCGTTGATGACCAGAGGTGTATCGCCTGCGGTGTTTGCAAAAGTGCTCATATCGCCTGCAGAAGCAGAGGCGGGGTTACGCCAGTTGGCAACTGCTACAAGGGCGCCTTGGTCAGCGGCTTGTGCAAGTGCTGCTTCGATCGAGCGAACCGCGTCGGGCTGAGAAAGTGTGCCGCCCTCAAGGTCGGTTACTAGCGGGTTAGGTACAGTGATTAGAGTTCCGGCGATTTGGTGAATTTCAGCAATCAGGTCGGCTAGGATTACCGGAACAACAACAGGAACTTCTACTTCTGCGGTAATGGCTACGATCGCTATGTAGGCAGCATCGTCTTCGTCAGCAGCAGGGGCTGCGGTTTCTTCTTCTGCTTCTGCGTCGCTTGCAGCTACGTTAGCTTCGGCAGTGGCTTCTGTGCCGTTCTCGGTAGTAGCCTCTTCATCTGCGAGGGCGACTGTTGCGAGCCCAAGCACCAGTGCGAGCGCCAGGATAAGCGCGGATAGCCTTTTGAACTTTACCATAATTTTCCGTCTCCTTTTGAAGTTTGTTTTAGCCTAGCACACTTCAAAAAGAGGTGCGCAGAGCTTCTCCACACTATAGTAACACAAATCCAATTAGATGTAAATTATTTTTCATAAATTTCTCTGAGTTTATCTGTTTTTCTACATAATGTCAACGAAACGTGACATATTTTGGGCATCGTAGACTTGGGGTTTAAGCTCTGCGCCGGTGCAATAGTTTCATCGCGCTCCTGAGCAAAAACGCTACATTTCCAGCGTTGCAGAGTAGTATAAGCAAAAAGCCAAGACTGCTCCAGACCGGCCAGAGTGTCGGCTGGGTCAGCGTCACCCAGATCTGTGCGAGCAGCAGGGCTAGGGTGAGAGCAATCCGCATGGGCTGCATGGCTATCTTCATATACCGCCGGGTGTCCACTGCGCGGATGATAAACACCAGGAAAAAGCTGATAAACGTGCCAAGCGCCGCGCCCTGCACTCCCATCCTGGGAATTAGGAGCAAGTTGAGGGCGATATTTACGACAGCGCCAATAAATGTAGTCACGGTGACCATAGAGTTCCTTTTGTGGGCGTTGTATATTGTACCCAGGAAGGTCACCAGGCAGGAGAACCCAACTGCCAGCACCAAGAAGGGCACATACTGCCAGCTCGGGAAGAAGTATGGGGAGACCAGCACCGTCATGATTGGCCGCACCAGCAGAATAATTCCCGAGGCCGCCAGGAAGACCAGGGTGTAGTAGCTGCGAAATACTGTTGAGTAAAACCGCTCACCCGCCGGGGACTTGTACTCAGTGAAAGCAGAAATCTGCCAGGCTTGTATAAATATGGTCGAGACCAGTGTGATTACCCGTGGAACAACACCCGCAGCCCCGTATAGGCCGGTGGCCTCCAGCCCCACCATGAAGGTGACGAAGTATTTGTCCGAGAGGTTAGTAACCCACCAGAAGACCGCCGTGGGCATAAGAGGGACGCTGTAGCGCAGCATGGCCTTTAGGGTACTCATTCGCAACTGGCCCAATGAGAAAAAACGGTAGAGGCGCAAAAACAATATTTGCGAGAGGGCCGAGAATCCGTCTGCGATTATGGTGGCTAGCAAAAAACCGCCCACGCCCATCTCCAGGGGGACGATGAAAATCACAATCAGCGCTACGGTAAGCACTGTGGTAAACACACCGTCCAACGCAAACAGCTTGACAAATCCGCTGGCCCGCACAAAGTGTGTAACGGTGCTGCGCAGGGCTGCTGTCAGCGTGAAAATATAGAGCAGCACCATATACCCCGCGTGATGCTCGATAAGCCCCACTAACGGCCATGCAAGCAGCAAAACCCCGTAGCCGCAAAATATCACCACCATAGAAGTGGTGAAGACGTCTGTCCGCCGGGTTTCCTTTTCCATTCCGAAGCGGATTACCGCCTCGTGTATACACAGGCTGATAATGGGTACCATCAGGTTGGCGCTGGCAGTCAGCAGGTCGCGCAGTCCAAACTCCGCCTGGGTAAATACCCGTGTGTAGAGGGGCATCATTAAGAAAGGCAGCAGCCTGGAGCCAAATGTTGAGAGCCCAAAGAGCATGGTATTGCTCACCAGTTTGCGGTAGGCGTTGGTGGGTGCCCTGCTGTTGTCAGTGCTCATGGCTGCCCCACTTTCCCCCAAAATTTCATTCTAGTGAGCAGATTGCACTTCGATTATGTCGGCGCAGTCTGCGTTGTCCATAGACTACATACGGCGCTCAATTTACCCTATGTGCGACAAGCCGCGTAAAAGCAAGGCAATTCAACACTTTCCACACAGTTTTCCACAACGAGGCAATCAGGGGCGAGAAATTTATAGCCTGCGCCGTGGTCTAAAACCACCTCGGCGGCGGCGATTTCTGTTGCGGGCAATCATGAGCGCGGTATACGCGACAATCAGCAAAATTACGAAGATAATCCCGAATCTAAACCAGAACGAGCCCATTATTTCCCCGGCTTGGTCGAGCAACACCAGGTGTCGGGAAGCGCCAATTGTCTCGGCGGCCAGCAGTTCCAGGCGGCCAACATCCCGACCGTAGAGCTGCACCCGCATATAACCTATATGGTCTCCCCGGCTGACCGGGGCATCCACCCAATCGGGTACCTCGAAAGTCATGGTAAGGCCATCGTTAGGGTCGGTGTCCCTGGCCATAAGTGCGGAAAAGCGATCACCGGCCTCCAACGGCAAGAAGTCCTGGCTGGAACTCAGGCGCAGCGGCACCTCGTGAACCCGCAGACCTCTTTCAATTACTGGCATTACGCGGAAAACGTCAAATGCCCAGTCGTAGATATTGCGGGTGTCCGCAAACGCATAGTGGACGGGGAATTGAGCGCCGGTTTCGGGGTCGAGAAAAGGTGCATTCATCACGACCAGCAAGTAGCTAAAGCCGTCCCGGGTGGCAGTGGAGATAAAATTGCGCCCGGCCTGTGGGGTGGTGCCGGTTTTTATTCCCCGCAGGTAGGGGTAGAAGAGCGAATTGCCCGGAACTTGCATAGTTATCGTTGTTCCCCACTCGAGGCGGGGGCTAAGGTTAGTGGGTCCGGCGGTATAGTTTACGGCGGTGGCGATATCCATAAATCCCGGCAGGCCGATGGCGTGCCTTGTGATAATGCCCATATCTCTCGCTGTGGTGACCATATTGGGGTCGGGCAGTCCGTTTGCGTTTGTAAAGTTAGTGCTTGTAGCTCCAAGTGCCCTGGCGCGGGCATTCATCATTTCCACAAAGCCTTCTTGGCTGCCGCCTACGTGGTCGGCGATAGTCATGGCGGCCTCGTTGCCAGACTGTAGCATAATAGCATGCAAAAGCGAGCTCATGGGCAGCTGCTCCCCGGCGCGCATACCCGCAAGGCTAACGTTTACACTGTATCGCCTCTGGTACTCGAAGAGATAATCCTGCACATAACGGGGATAGGTGACCAGCGTGCGCAAGTCCGGGGTATTTTCGATAGCCAGAATAGCTGTCATTATCTTTACCAGTGAAGCGGGGTAGAGTGGGATGTCCGCGTTTCTCTGGTAAACTACAATCTGCTCATCCAGGCTAAACAGATAGACGGCTTGGCTGTGTATCTGTATTCCCGGTTCGCGTCCCAGGCCTTGCTGAGCAGAGGCGGGACTAGTGGAGGCGAGCAGCAAAAGGATTGTCAGAGCAAGAACGAGGAATTTTTTCATTTTGACATTCCTTCTTTGTTGGGTTATTATTGTTCGGGCGAGCCGGCGTAAATGTGATTTTTTCTTGCGAGCCATTTTGCCTATAAGTATAACAGAAAGTATGGCGGTTGACAATTGATAGTTAACAGTTTTTGTTTAAAGAATCCGCCGGGCGATACTGCTAACTGTCAGCCGTATACTGCAAACCATTGACTTGCACAGGGGGGCTTTACATGATATACATAACCGGGGACATGCACGGGGATATAGACCGGTTTAGCAGCAGGGAGCTGCGCCGGCTAAAAAAGGGAGACACCCTTATTATCTGTGGGGATTTCGGCTTTGCTTGGGAAGGTACAAGCAAGGAAGAGCGCCTGCTGAAGTGGATTGGAAAGCGCAGATACAATACACTGTTTGTTGAGGGCGCTAACGATAACCTGGCTCTGTTAAACAGCTACCCGCAAGTGGAATGGCAGGGCGGCAAAATCCGGGAGATTAGCGGACGACTGCGGCTAATCTGCCGAGGGGAAGTATTGGAGATTGAGGGCAAAAAGATTTTTGCATTTGGCGGGGGTGCCGCCGAATACGAGATAACGGACAGCCCCAACCAGGAGGGCGGTGAGCTGCCCTCACCCCAGGAAATAGAAAACGCGCGACGCAACCTAGAAGGCGTGGATTACAAGGTGGACTATATTGTAACCCACAAGCCCAGCAGCAAGATTCGTCAGTTTTTGATGTTGGGTGCCGATAGTGCGGATATTCTCGATACCTTCTTAAATGAGGTGCGAGAAAAGTGCAAGTACACACGTTGGTTCTTCGGCAGTATACACAAAAACAAGCGTATACCCCCAAACGAGATGGCCGTATTCACCGCAGTAGTGCCTGTAGATGGCGACTTATAGAGAGCTTTCGCGAAAAAAATAAAAAATACTGGCGAGCTGTTGACAAGGCAGATGTGCTGTAGTATAATATGTTACGTTGCCGGCGGGGCAGGTTCCTGAGGCAGCGTTTTGTGGGAGCATAGCTCAGCTGGGAGAGCACCTGCCTTACAAGCAGGGGGTCACAGGTTCAAGCCCTGTTGTTCCCACCACTAGCCAGTAATTGGAGTCACTTCGCGTTCAAGGTTTTGGGAGAGCGTTTTTTGTCTCTGATTACGGCCTGGATTTTAAGTACTACCGCATAATGCGGCCCGTTAGTTCAGTTGGTTAGAACGCTAGCCTGTCACGCTAGAGGTCGAGGGTTCGAGTCCCTTACGGGTCGCCATCTGCCTTTGTAGCTCAGTCGGTAGAGCAACGGACTGAAAATCCGTGTGTCGCCAGTTCGATTCTGGCCGAAGGCACCAGATCATGTTGGGAATTGGGAGTTAGCCCTCTTATTTTGTAGCCACTAATTCCCGTTCCCCATTTTTTCAGTAGCTATATTGCGGGCATAGCTCATCTGGTAGAGCGCCACCTTGCCAAGGTGGAGGTAGCGAGTTCGAGCCTCGTTGCCCGCTCCATGCACTGGTAATCCGAACTTCTTCCTTATAAGGGAAGGGTTCGGATTTGTGTTTTACGTTGGAGAAAATAGCCTAGGGTGAGCAATTTGCTCACCCTACTGCTTTACAAAGAAGCCTTGGAAGCGTATTTCAATGGTATTGAGGCACTGGTGTGAAAAGGAGTGAAACCATCGGGTTCTGCTAGGTTAACATGGTTTGCTGACACAAAGATAAAAAAGATGGAGGCAGTGCATATTGCACTGCCTCCGCTTTGGCAAAAATCGTCAATAGATGTCATATGGTGCTGTATCTTGGTAAGCGTCAAATACCAACACAGACTAACTTCAATCCATATGCCCCACGCGGGACGCGAATCTGTGAATAATCCTATTAGATTATACAGAGAGGCGTTTCAATCCACGCGCCCTGTGTAGGGCGCGACCTGACGACTGGATCATGGCGGTCATGGGCATCGAATTTCAATCCACGCACCCCGCATGGGGCGCGACTGCAAAAATACTAAGACTCAACTATAACATGCCAGTATTTTTGTATTTTTGCTAAAAGAATAGTTTTATCATGCAGGCAAAATCTAGAATCAGCAGCAAAACCAAAAGCTATTTGCTAGAAATTCCAAGTTTTTAAAGTGCGAAACTGCTACAAGAATAATGGTCGCTTGCGATTCGCGCTACCTCTATTGCTCTTCTGCTTACCTGCACACCACCCTCTACAATATCATCTCAAGCCACACAACATGAATCATAGAATCATCGGCCCACTCATATCAAGCGATGATTTCGTACCATGATGCTCAACCTTCCACTTATATTCGTTGCCAAGCATGTAAAATCTCAAACTGTCTGTTTCAGTATCTATGAGACCAACCAGCCTATCTTTAATTTTTAGCACTTGTCCAGCGTCTGCGACACATTCAAACACAGAATTTTGCACCCTCTGGCCGTAATCCTGACATGCTTTCGCGACCTTTCGCAAACGTTTTCGCCCTTCTGCATTTTGCGTATTTACGTCGTAAGTAATTAATACAAGCATATAAGTTTTTAAGCCTCACTTCCACAAAAACGGTGGGTACTCGTTTAAATCTCCACGCAAAAATCTCGCAAGCAGCAACGCTTGTGAATATGGCACCAGTCCCCACTCGATTTTTTCTCTGAGAAATGGATGCTCTATCATTTCCCGCTTACGGTTTTGCCACGCTGTCAAAAGCGTTTTTCGCGCATCATCCCGCAAAATAGTTGCACCACTCTCTTTTTGAGTAAAATCGTTTCCTGTGAGCTGCCGCATATTTATGAGCTTGAGCACAAAACGGTCAGCAAGTGGGGCTCGAAACTCCTCCATCAAGTCGAGTGCAAGTGAGCGACGGCCGGGCCGATCTGTATGTAGGAATCCCACAAAAGGATCAAGACCAACCGATGACAGAGCTGCTGAAACATCATTCGCTAGCAGTGTATATACAAAAGAAAGAAGCGCGTTGACATTGTCTAAAGGTGGTCTCCTACTGCGTCTTTTGAAGAAGAAATCCTCTTTATTGTTCAAAATCATCTCATTGAAAACGGAAAAATATCGGGTTGCCGCCTCTCCCTCTAACCCGAACAGCTCACCCGAGGTTTCAGATTGACGAACCAGCGCAGTGGTCTCAGCAATAAATCCAGCGGCTTTTTTTATTCTTTGCGCATCCACTCGCATAGCGTGGTCACGTACAGTACGCTCAAGTACCCACCGGCTGTTGTGCAGCTTTCCAGTGAGTATATTTCTCGCGATGTAAACGCTTTTTATGTTATCGTCCGCATAGCGATACTGCGTTCTGCGCAATAAAACATTGCCGCGTTCTTCTCCCACAACACTTGCCTGAAACCGCCCATATTCCGATAAAAATGTCAGCGAAATACCCGCCTGCGCACACTTGCGCCTTGCCGACCGAAAGTGATTACTCCTTCTAAATTGTGCAGTGGTACACGCATAAGCTCCTGGTCGGTTTGTTTCACGACGATATTTTCGCCGTCCAGCGCTAGGTAAGCGTCGGGCACTGTTACATAAAAAGTGTTCAGTAGTTTTCTCACTGTGCCTCCTCTTGGGTCTTGCTATCGATATATAATCGCACACTGTTTGCACTGGGCAGCTTTGGCAGGCAGGCGTCCTTTAGCGAACATGAAGCGCATACTTTTCGCGGCTTTACACGCGGAGTGTATCCACGTATGTAGTAATCGTACATCTCTTTAAGCGCCCCGCGAACTTTTTCACGCAAAGCAGTGTCCAACGCAACAGCCTCTCTGCGCTTTGTCTCACCATAATATAAGTACGCTGTTTCTATCGTCTCACATGCGAGCATTTCCTCTATACAAATAGCCTGCGCACACAATTGCATTCGATCAGAATCATCATTTTTCCGGGAACTCCCCCGCTTATATTCAACAGGGCATGGTAGCCACTTGCCATCCCTGCCGAATATAGAAACACCTTTGCTATCCCGACGAAACTCCACAACATCACAACGCCCAGACGCTCCAAGTTCGCGGGAAAACACGGGCATATCCCGCACGATGAGCAAGTCACCCCGCTTTTCAGTTAAAGATTGATCGTGTGCGCGCTTATGCATTAGCGTCCCGCCGGCGGTGTATTCGTTGTCCTGCCAAATGTGCTCGATGTGGATTAGCGCCCACTGTCGCCGACAAAAATTGAAATGCTGGATTCCGGAAATCATCAAGAGGTCTTCTTCGCCGTATTGCATGTTATCACCTTTGTGTTTTAGTTGTGTTGGTTGTTTGTGTGGGGCGTGGCACCCGCAAACAATATGGATCGATAATACTCAGCAATTTCAATCCACACGCCCCACACATGAGCATCATTCAGGATTTTTAGCTGCTGATGAAAACTATCAAACTGCAAAAGACTACAAGCTTCACACCGACCGCTGGGAATCGCCAATTATTATTACCACTCAGGTACAGTTTCTGGAAAGCATCTTTTCCGCAAAGGGCAGCAGCCTTCGCAAGCTGCACAATATAGCCGATAGCGTAATTATCTTTGATGAGGCTCAAAGCTTGCCGCTTAAGTGCGTGCACCTTTTTAACGGGGCGGTCAACTTTTTACATAGAGTGTGCAGCAACACAATTTTGCTCTGCACAGCCACGCAACCACTGCTGGACACTGTAGAGCGGAGTATTCGTTTTTCTGAAAACCCATCAATAGTTCAGTGTGTATCTTTATCAAAGCGTATACAAATCGTAAACTCAACGCGGCCAGGTGGATATAAGTATCCCGAACTAGCCGCGTTTGTGCTTGAGAAGCATACAAGTTCTACGTTAGTGATCCTCAACACAAAGGCCGCTGCGAAGCTGCTGTACGAAGAACTTAAGAGCAGCGAAACCCCTGTGCTGCACCTGAGCACAAATATGTGCGGCGCCCACCGAGACAACGTAATCGAGGAACTTCACCGTCGACTAAAGGCAAAAGAGCCTGTGATATGTGTATCTACGCAGCTTATAGAAGCAGGGGTCGATATCTCACTTGAGTGTGTTATACGCGATGTCGCGGGGCTGGACAGCATTTATCAGGCAGCGGGGCGATGCAACCGTCACGGAGAATTTGGCGAAGCGAAAGACGTTTACGTTGTAAATATAGCGGGTGAAAACCTGGACAAGCTGCCCGACATAAAAGAAGGTGCGAGAATCACAATGCGCCTGTTCGACGAGGGTCGTTCCGATGACATTGATGAATATTACCGGCACTATTTTCATGCGCGCAGGGGTGTTATGGACTATCCCATGAATGGAGGTACTTTATACGATTTGCTCTCGACAAACAAGAAGGGCAAAAACGCTTTTATAAGCAGAAAAAATAACAAGCTACAAAAGCGCCGGCCCTGTGGCCTGCGATTCGCAGTGCAGCTGACGAGTTTTATGTTATTGATCGTGGGCGCACTGAGGTGGTAGTTCCATATGGGGAGTCCATGAGCCTTGTAGCAGACTACTGCAAATCCTACAATGACGCGGAAAAACGGAAATTATTGCGGGAACTTGGCAAGTACAGTGTATCGCTATATCAATATCAGATTAATGCGTTAAAAGAGAGCGGCGCACTTTCTCATCATGGTGAACAGAGCAAGATAACTGTGTTGGATAGCGGATTCTACGACCAACGGTTTGGCGTTAATTTAGAAGGTCATCAGGAATTTTTATATGTGTGAGGTGTTTGTATGCAGACAAAGCGCAATTCTGTAGAGTTTAAGGTTTATGGCAAGTATGCACTTTTCTCCGACCCGATCACCCGCCCTGGTGGAGAAAAGTTTAGCTACCAGACACCAACCTATCAAGCGCTCAAGGGGATAGTTGAGAGCATTTACTGGAAACCGACCCTCATTTGGTATATAGACGCTGTGCGGGTAATGAAGCGGATACAAACCGAAAGTAAGGGCATGCGCCCAATCAAGATGAACGGCGGCAACGACCTTGCATACTATACATACCTCAAAGACGTTGAGTACCAGATTCTGGCGCATTTTGAATGGAATATTAACCGGCCAAATCTGGAGCATGACCGAAACGAGCATAAGCATCATAACATGGCACGGCGAAGTGTGGAGCAGGGTGGCCGGCGCGATGTGTTTCTCGGCACGAGAGAATGCCAGGCATATGTGGAGCCCTGCAAGTTTGGTGAGAGAGTTAGCTTTTTTGATGAGTATGGCAACATCGACTTTGGGATGATGTTCCATGGTTTTGATTATCCGGATGAGGCCGGTAAAGACGAGCTTGGCGCACGGTTCTGGCATCAAGTTATGGATAATGGGGTCATTCGGTTTGAATCTCCGCAAGCCGTAAAAAGCCGGCGTGTGGTGAGGGAATACGATAAAAATTACAGCTTCAAACGGTTTGAGGAAGGGGTGAACTTTAACGTTGAGCTGGTTTAGCAACCTTGCGCAAGCGTATGACCGAGTGGCGGATATTGCGGGCGTACCCGACCAACACGGTAATGTGCTGTTGCCTCAAAACCATATGCTGCAAAAAACTGATATTTGCGTTACTCTTGACTGTGAAGGAAATTTTCGCCGGGCAGAAGAGAGCGAGCTTAGGATTATGATTCCCTGTACGGAAGATTCGGCGTCGCGGACAGTAGCTATAAATCCGCATCCGCTGCACGAACAGCTGGGGTATCTTGCACTGGATGAAAAGAAGCGCAATGCCTATTGCAGGCAGCTGGACGCTTGGAGCGCTCGACATATTAAAGTTGAGGCTGTTCGCAGATATACTACGGGGGCTACCATACTTGATGATTTGCGCAGGCACAATATAACAGTTGATGTGGATGAGTGCGATGAAAACGGTGAGAGAAAGCCTGAGAAGAAGCTAAAGGAGGAAAATGCCAAAATAATTAGGCTGTTTGTCCGCTTTAGTGTGGAGGCCCCGATCTTACGCCTAATCTGTGGGAAGACGTTACCGTGGCTAACGTGTGGCAAGAGCATTGCAATACGTCTGAAGCTAAGGAACATATGTTGTGTTATGCTACAGGGCTGATGGGTCCCTCCGCTGATAAGCACCCAAAAGGCATAAACATGGCAACGTATGGCGCTAAGCTTATCAGTTGCAACGATGAGGCAAACTATACATACAAAGGCCGCTTTAAAAGTGCTGGCCAAGCAAACTCAATCAGCGCGCAGGCCAGCCATAAAGCTCACTCTATGCTGAAATACTTAGTAGCAACACAAGGCTATAAATGTGACACGCAGGTTATTGTCGCTTGGGCAGTTGACGATGGCAGATCACAGCCAAATCCGTTTGAGGACTCGCTTGGTCTTTGTCAAGCTTCTCAAGAAACAGATGAAGACAAGCTAATTGAAGCAAAGAGCGAAATTACAACCAACTACGCGGTGCGCTTACGCAGCGCACTGCTCGGAAAAGGAAATGCGCGAGATCTTGATAGCACTATACGCCGCGTTGCCATCATGGCGATGGACGCCGCTACAACAGGGCGGATGGGCATCACATTCTACCAGGATTTAGCTGAAAACGAATATATTGAGCGCGTTATTACTTGGCACGAGTCATGCTGCTGGTGGTTTAGGCGCGGTAGCCACGAATACATTTCTGCGCCAAGCGCCGACCGAATCATAGCAGCTGTGTATGGCGAGCCAAAGGGCGAGGGTTATAATAAAATCAAAAAGCAAGCACGCGAGCGCCTGCTGTACAACATAATTTGTGCCCAGCCGATTGACCGGGGATGGGTAACTGCTGCGGTGGCACGTGTTAGCCAGCCTTTTTCGTATGACAAGCAAGATGGCGGCTGGGACAAAAGCAGATGGGAAACAGCACTTAATGTATCTTGTGCTGTTGTACGTAAATATTATGGTCAAAAGGAGGAGTACACCTTGGAACTTGACAAAACATGCCGGGACAGAGGGTATCTTTTTGGGCGGCTTTTGGCTATTGCCGACAGAATTGAGAGCCATGCGCGCTATCTGCAAACAGGGCGTGACGATACAGAAAAACGCCCGACAAATGCAGTGCGGTACATGTCAGCGTTCTCATCAAAGCCAATGCGAACATGGAAAGTGATTTTTGATCAGCTAAATCCATATATCCAAAGGCTAAACGGCGCAGGGTGGTATCAAAGACAAATTGACGAAATCATGGGTCTGTTTGACCCTGAAGAGTTCAGTGATAGGCACCTTGATGGCAAGTATTTGTTGGGCTATTCGCTGCAGCGCAGTGCACTTGATAAAAAAAATAACGAGGAGGCTGTCGATTATGACGCTAACCAAGAAAATTGATTTTGCCATTATTATTGGTGTTAAAAACGCGAATCCCAATGGTGATCCGCTGAACGGCAATCGCCCTAGGCAGAACTATGACGGGCACGGTGAGATTTCTGGTGTATGTATAAAGCGCAAGCTTCGCAATCGCCTGTTAGATGATGGGCAAGCGATTCTTGTGCAGTCGGACGATTACCGCACTGATGACCACCGCAGCATTAAGTCCCGGTACGATGCCGCTACAAAAGAGTTATCCAAAAGTGATGGCGCTGAACAAAGAGCCACCTTTGCCTGCCAGACATGGTTTGACGTCCGGGCTTTTGGGCAGGTTCTCGCAGGGGTTGACAGCACAAATGCCTCCATAGCGATTCGCGGGCCTGTTAGCGTGCAGAGCGCTTTTTCGATAGAGCCTGTGGATATTTCCAGCCTACAGATAACAAAGAGCGTAAACCTTGATACTAACAAAAAGGATCCGTCTATGAAGTCGGGCGACACAATGGGCATCAAACACCGCGTAGAGCGCGGAGTTTACCTTACATATGGCAGCATTAACCGACAGCTCGCCGAGAAAACCGGGTTTACCGACGATGATGCGCAGACGTTGAAAGCCGCGATGCTAAACCTGTTTGAAAACGATGAGTCCTCCGCACGCCCAGCCGGCAGCATGGAAGTTATAAAAGTGATTTGGTGGACACATGAGGATGTGGTTTTGTCATCTGCAAAAGTACATAGAAGCCTTGAAGTAAATGCTGATGGGACTTAATACTCTTTCCCGGCTGGAGGGGATTTCTGTAGAGGAGCTTGAGGCAGAGTAGGGTCGCGCCACATGTGTGGATTGAAAAGATGAAGAAACTGAAAGTTATATACCCTATGAAAGTTGCACCAAGTACTGTATTTTCATCTGCGCAAAGCGTTTGGCGTATTTCGTCAGCGGTTTGGCTTAGTATCGATAAATAGGGAATGACATAAATAATCCGCTCCAAGTTATGCCGGCGTGCATGTTCAAGGGCAAACCGCAAGCTTGCCAGAGTTTTACCGCCACCTGTAGGTACCTCAAGCTTATATATGCCACGCTCACGGCTCCCTGCTTTGGCACAGCTGTCCGATACATTTTGGCGGAACACTGACATTTCTGATTGAGTTTGAAATGAGCTAAGTCTACACTCAAGATGCCCGATAAAAGTATCCCAATCGGCTTTTGGCGAGTTATATTCAAGCCCGCTCTCAAATAAGTACGCATCCAGGCGGTCAGCATCAATCAGGCATGAGTAGGCAATTTTTATAAGCATAGATATGCCGAAGGCTTTTTCTTCTGCATGCATTTTGGCAAGCACAAACTCAAGCTCGGCTTTAAGAATATCAGTATCAACTTGTGGACAATCCGCAGGACACTCAAACAATTCCGCACTACTTAGCCTATCCAGTAAGGGCGTCTCACCCTCCGGCGAGAGGTTGTCATAGAGCGCACCATGGTGAGACGCAATAATATTGCCAATAATTTCTGCCACATGTGGCACGGTAGCGATATCAGCGTATGCCCTCTTGGCTCCAAAAATGCTGTGCAAAACACTCCCGCGAATGGCAACCTCATCGAGTATGTATTCTTGGAACTCTGCAGATATTTTGCCTAAATCATGTAAAAAACCTGCGACGCGTAAAATCTCTGCTATGCCGCACTTTGCCCCAAAGCGCATGGCAAGCATAGATACATTCCGGCTGTGGTCGTTTAGAGGTTGAGCGGTGCGCGCAAGTGCTGTGTGCCAATTTGTGTTAATATCCTGAGTTGTCATAAGCCTCTCCTTCGCGGTGAGTACTTAGTTAAAAAATTCCATAAATTATAATAATATTATGTCATATTATGTATCAGGTGTCAATTTGTATTTTTATTTATTCAACAAATAGAGCAAACCTTAAAATCGGTAAATCGATGATCAATACAGCGTTTTTAAATCTTTGTGGAAATGGAGGGGCCAGAATAAAGTGCTTCCCAAACAATTTTTGGAGCCCATACTATTTCTTCATTTTTTTCACTTCTATAGTTTGAAGTAGGAAAATCAGTAATCGTGATATATCGACCCTATACATTGAATCTTTAGAATAGTATATTGTCAAAGAGCGTATATAAAGCAGAACAGAAATTATCTGAAAGCTTATCGAATTCACCCAAGAAAACCAAGTTTGATTCCCTTCCAAAAAGCCCAAGCACAATACTTCTAAAGACGAACTTTGTCAAGATGATAACCCGTAGAATACATATAAAAGTTTGCCTATACTTGTTTCACTTCAAAAGAAGAACGCTTTTGAAGCTGCGGCAAGATCAGCCGCAGTCAGCGCTTCGCGCTGGGAAGCCCGTGTATACGCCATTAACAGCTCCGCTGCTACATACTCGTGGAGTGTGTAAACTTGAAAAATAAAGTGCATTTTTCAAGTTTAATGGCTATATCTCAAATTGCATCACAATCAAGGCTAAAACTTTATCTTGACAAGCCGAAAAGGAATGCGTTATACTAGCACCATAGTAAAATATTAGTTGTGTCGTTTGCTGTGGAAAAATTTTCCAAGCAGGTTGCGGAATAGGGTGAGAATCCCTGCGAGCGGGTCACTGTGATGCGGTACGGTTATGCCGTTGCCGATAAGTCAGATACGCTGAGGCACATTGAATTGCTTCCCCGAACGAAGCGATGTTTTTTGTGCACTTTAGCGCGATTCATCGTTTATGATGGGTGCGCTTTTTTAGACCCAGAAACCAACAATAAAGGAGTGTTATCATGCAGGGAACTAAGCTCGGTACGCGCACACTTGCGATACTGCTGGCGTTAATCATGGTTATTGGGGTGATTGGTTCTGCCCCCCCCGCGCTGGCTGCGCAAGTTGAGAACCAGCCCTACGCGCATGGCTACTACGCTGCGGACATTGGTCTGCCGGACTCGAAAGAAAATGAGCCTCAGCCATTTGCAGATGACGCGGAGCAGGGTAACTCTGAAGCTTTGGAGTATGAAAAACCGTTCGCCCTGCCACCGGTAGCTCTATCGGGAAATATCACGGTTTACATGACTGTTGAGGCTTACAATGTGTCTAGTATGGGTTGGATAATGCAGCCTCGTAGAATAACAGTACCAACCGGCACAACCGCTTTGTCCGCTACTCAAACCCTGCTAACACGGGAGGGTGTCAGCTTTTCGGTGTACACCGGCGGTTTTGCCCCCTACTTAGAAAGCATAGATGGACTTGCCGAATTCGCTCACGGGCCGGCCTCGGGTTGGGTGTTCACCGTAAGCCACAGTATGCCTACTGTCGGCGCGGACACACATGTACTTACCAACAACGCGGTAGTCCGCTGGCAGTACACGATAACGCCCGGCGACATTGGATTCCCGGGGTTTGCTTATCTCGGCGTCTGCCAGGGCGGTACTGCCGATTACACATCTTGCGGCAGCCAACCCGGTGGATTTGATTGTTGGGGCTGGGGACCAGTTCCGGCACTATACACCCACGCCAACAAGTCTGAATTGATTCGCTCCTTGGCTCGTGGTGAGGGTGGCGCAAGTGCGAGAACCACCGCCTTATCTGTAGCTATCAACAGATACGCAACCTCGGCGCAGGTCTCAAACGCACTCGCGGCACTTAGGGCTCCTGCAAGCGGGGGCGGTACAACAACCACTACACCACCCCCGGATACTGGCAGTGGCACTACTACGGGTACTACCACCGGCGGCGGTGGTGGTGGCACAGGTGGAGGTGGTGGAACCAGACCACCGGCAAACGTAATAGGGCCAACCACAGGGGCAACACCGCGAGCAGCCCAAGATGTGACACAAACTGCCGCGACGGCAGCGGTAAACACTGCGCTCCAAGCTATGGAGCCAGGTACGAATGTTGCTACCGTAAGACTGCAAAACCCTGCCGCAATCTCGCTCCAGGTTATGCAGTCTATGACAAGCGCGGCAGGTGGTGCCACGCTAAGAGTTGCCGCCGATAGCTTGTTGCCCACCGGTGGCGTTGATGTGCGCATGACCTTTAACCCCGGGTTTGCAACAAGGGAGATTAACCTTGAAGCGTCTACAAATTCCCCCGATGCCCAAAGTGTGCGCAGATTGTTTGAGAGGCACTTTGACGGCATCATGTCGATAGTCAGGTTGTCTCACCAAGGGGAGTTCGGCATGGAAGTGCATGTCGCCGCTCGTATAGACGATAGGCTTGATGCCGACAACCTGTTCTTCTTGGTATACGACAGGGAAGCCAACACTTTCCGTCGTTTTACACCCAGCTTTGTTTGGATGGATGGCAACGGCTTCCTGCATTTCAGTACTGGTGTAGGTGGGTATATTATTATCACTAACACGCAGCTATAGCGCGTTATAACCGCGGCATATACTGAAAGGCTCCCAACATCCGGGAGCCTTTTTACCCATGTGAGGGATACTATGAAAAACATGAAAATTCGCCAGGTAATTGCGCTAATATGTTCTGTCCTTGCAGTAATTGGGCTCGCTATTTTTATTACGCGCTCCGGATATGTTGACGCACAGCAACCGATTCCCGAAGCTTGCAGCTCGGTTGCCATCGACCCGGAGGTCCCACCGGTGGAAGATGCCTCTGAGTATGAACCGCAGCCGGAGTATGACTTTGAGCACAAAGAAACCTCGGATGTAGAGGCTGAACCCATAGCCGAGGAAATTCCTGTGCCTATGCCGGAGCCTGCATACCTAACCGCGATGAACGGCGCGCTCGGCTGGCTACACGAGAGCAACCCAAGCCCGCGGGTTGGCAGTGTTGGAGGCGAGTGGTCGGTGCTAGCTACTGCCCGTGCGGGGTTGGGCGACGCTGTTTGGTTTGGGCAATACCTCGAAGCTCTTGACCTTGCGCTGGCGGGAGAAGGCGGCAGGGTTGAGCGAATGACCGACTACGCGCGGGTGACGTTGGCACTCACCGCGTTGGGGCTGGATGCGTCAATTTACAACGGCCGCGACCTCACTGCCGCGCTGCACACATTCGTTCCCCACGAGGACAGGCCGCCGTACAACAGAACAATCAACGCCGATATCTTCGCGCTCATAGCTCTTGATTCCCGGCCATACGGCGGAGACCGTGAGCAGTACATCGCAGCTATCCTCACGGCTGAAGTTCCAGGTGGTGGCTGGGGGTTGACCGGTGGAGTTATGCCGGACATTACCGCAATGGCAATTGCAGCTCTTGCGCCTTACCATGATAGCAGTGTGGAGGTTCGCGCCGCTATTAACCGCGCCCTTGAGCTGTTTGGTGAGCGACCAATGCGCGATGCGGAAGGCAACGCGCAGATGATTGTGGCGCTCGCAGCACTGGGGCGCGACGCGGAAATTCACTTGAGCGCGCTACTGACATTTCACGACCCGGAAACAGGCGCTTTTATGCGTAACGGAGAGCCCAACATGATGTCAACCGAGCAGGCGGCGTATGCCTTGGTAGCCTACCACCGCTTTGCAACCGGCCAAAACAGGCTGTACGACATGCACGACGTATTTAATGACGATGGGTAACAGGAGGAAGCCATGATGGCACACAAGGTAAAGCTTATCGTACTACTGATAGTATCGCTGGCGTTACTGGGCGGGTGTTCCTCAGCAGTGGACGATGAAAGCAGCCCTTATGGAGAAGGGTATTTCGTTGTCACGCTTTCGGTGCGAGTGGGCGCGCTGCTCGACAACATGCACCTGCTGGACAGTGAAAAGCACGAACTTGTCCCTGTGGACGGCGTGATTTTCCCTGCCACAGAAGTGAGGGCGTGGTATGGCGACAGCGTCTTCGATGTGCTGCACCGCGAGATGAGAGGGGCGGGAATACATCTGGCCTTTCGCAACACCCCATTTCTCAATTCGGCGTATGTTGAGGCGATAAACAACCTTTATGAGTTTGACGCGGGCGAGCTTTCCGGCTGGATGTATATGGTGAGCGGCGAGTTTCCGGGGGTTGGCGCATCGCAGTATTTCCTAAGTTCCGGCGATGTTATCGAGTGGGTGTACACCCTTGACTTAGGCCGCGATGTCGGCGGGTATGAATAATGGTGATGATTAACGCCAAGTTATCGGCGCAGGCGCAAACAAAACTGTGCCCGCCCAAACCGGAAGCCCGAAGTGGCTGCAGCGGCTCGCCGCTAGCAAGGGATGCCTTCGCCGGCTTTCACCCTCTGGTCAATCTGCTGTATTTTGTGACGGTAATCGGGTTTGCCATGTTCTTCATGCACCCGGTTTGCCTTGCTATATCGTTTGTCTGTGCGGTCGCGTATTCGGTCTACCTCGGCGGCAAAAAAACCGTGCGTGTTGGGCTTAGATTCATGTTGCCTATGCTGGTATTCACAGCACTGCTCAACCCGCTGTTTAACCACCAGGGCGTGACCATCCTCGCCTACCTGCCAAACGGCAACCCGCTCACCCTTGAGTCAATCCTGTACGGCATTGCCGCAGCGGTAATGCTGATAACGGTCATTGCCTGGTTCTCCTGCTGGAACGCGGTTATGACAAGCGATAAGTTCATCTACCTGTTCGGGCGTATAATACCTGCGCTCTCGCTGATACTCTCGATGGCGCTGCGGTTGGTTCCGCGCTTTCGGGCGCAAGTAAAGGTCATATCAAACGCACAGAAGTGCATCGGGCGGAATGTAAGCAGCGGCAATCTTCTCCAGAAGGTAAGACATGGCGCACGAATCCTCTCCATTATGGTAACGTGGGCTCTGGAGAATGCAATTGAAACCGCCGACAGCATGAAAGGACGAGGCTACGGCCTACCGGGGCGCACGGTCTTTTCCATATTCCGTACCCAGCGGCGGGACGTGTACGCAATGGCGTATATCCTAGTGTGCGCTGCTTTCATAATCGCAGGTGCGGCAACCGGTGCGTACCACTTCCGCTACTTCCCATCGGTGAGGGGCCAGTGGGCTGGCGGGACCACGGTCGCAGTGTTTGCTGCCTACTTCGCACTCGCCGCCCTACCGCTAATCGTAAATTTGAAAGAGGATTTGACGTGGAAGCGTATAGAATCGAAAACCTGACATTTACATACCCAAACCGCGACAAACCCGCGATAACCGGCGTAAGCCTGGCAGTCAAGCGCGGCGAGTTTGTTGTACTTTGCGGGTCTTCAGGCTGTGGCAAAACTACGCTGCTGCGGCAACTAAAACCGGGTGCGGTACCACACGGCGAGGCATCCGGTGAGGTTTATTTTGAGAGCGCACCGCTCGCACAAGCCTCCGCTAGAGATGCCGCATCGAAAATCGGCCTGGTAACACAGTCGCCCGAAAACCAAATCGTTACCGATAAAGTCTGGCACGAACTGGCGTTCGGACTGGAAAGTCTCGGGCTGAGAACCCCGGAGATACGCCTGCGCGTTGCGGAAACCGCCAGCTTCTTCGGCATACAAACGTGGTTTCATAGACCGGTTGTGGAGCTTTCGGGCGGGCAAAAGCAGGTGCTCGCACTTGCGTCCATTATGGCAATGCAACCCTCCGTGCTCATACTCGACGAACCGACCAGCCAGCTTGACCCAATCGCGGCAGGCGAGTTTTTGGCAATGATCGGCAAGATAAACCGTGAGCTTGGGGTAACAATAATTCTCACCGAGCACAGGCTTGAGGAAGCATTCGCGATAGCCACCCGCACCGTTGTTATGGACGCTGGCCGCATAATCGCAAACGGCACACCGCGCGAAGTGGGACTGGCGATGCGTGGTCGTGGCCACGGAATTTTTCTTGCAATGCCAACGCCGATGAGGGTGTGGGCTGCCTGCAATGGCAGCGACCAGTGCCCGCTAACCATCCGCGAGGGAGCACAGTGGTTGACAAGCCAAGACATTGATAGAAGCAAGTTGCCGAAGGATACGCCTCTGCCGTTCGGCAAGCCCGCAATAACCCTTGACAGCGTTTGGTTCAAGTACGAGAAGAACCTGCCCGATGTCGTAAAGGGGTTGTCTCTCAAAGCTCACTATGGAGAAATCACGGCGATATTGGGCGGCAATGGTACAGGTAAAACAACCGCCCTCTCACTGATGGCGGGGCTGCTTACGCCATATCGCGGCAAGGTTTGCGCCGACACAGATGTCTATGCTCTGCCCCAAAACCCGCAATCGCTTTTTGTCTGCAAAACCGTGGCGGAGGATTTGCTGGAAATTCTGTCCGGGCAAAAAATATTCGACGACGAAAAGCAGCACAAGCTTGCCGCGGTGATTAGCCTCTGCCGCCTTGACGGCTTAACCGGGCACCACCCATACGATTTGTCTGGCGGTGAGCAGCAGCGGGCGGCACTCGCCAAAGTTCTTCTGCTTAGGCCCAAAATCCTGCTTTTGGACGAGCCTACCAAGGGGCTGGATGCGGAGTTTAAGCAGGTGTTCGCAGGCATCCTCCGCGAGCTTACGCAAACAGGTGTGGCTGTCGTAATTGTCAGCCATGACATTGAATTTTGCGCACAGTACACCGATCGCTGCGCACTCTTTTTCGATGGCGATGTCGTCACCGAGAGTACGCCGAGGGTGTTTTTTAGCGGTAACAGCTTTTATACAACGAGCGCAAACCGCATGGCTCGGGAGGTTCTGCCCGGGGCGATAACCGCAAATGATATTACGCTGGTCCTGGGAGGAACGCCTCCTGAACCTGAAAGTGCAAATACCCAAGCACCGCACGAGCCCCCAATAGAGCAAGCGCAGCTCCAGCCAAAGAAATCACCTGCGCCACAAGCGACAGCGCGTGCACAAAGACTGCCAAAGCGCACACTCGTAGCAGCGATGACGACTTTGCTTAGCATACCGCTTACCATTTACGCGGGTCTGCATTTTTTTGATGACCGGCGATATTATTTCATCTCGATGCTCATCATCTTGCAAGCCATGCTGCCCTTTGCGCTCGTGTTCGAGCGGCGAAGGCCCAAAGCGCGTGAGCTTACGATTATCGCTGTGATATGCGCTCTCGCGGTGGCGGGGCGGGTGGCGTTTTTTATGCTGCCGCACTTCAAACCGGTTCTAGCCCTGGTGATAATTGCGGGTGTCGCCTTCGGCGGCGAGACCGGTTTTTTGGTCGGCTCAATGAGTGCGTTTGTCAGCAACATCTTCTTCGGCCAAGGACCGTGGACACCGTGGCAGATGTTTGCGTTTGGAATTATAGGTTTTTTGGCGGGGGCTTTGTTTAGCAGGGGTTTGGCAAAGCGCGCTCCAGTGGTGCTTGCCGTATTCGGTGCACTTGCCGCTATTATTATCTATGGTGGAATAATGAACCCCGCGGGTGTGCTGATATTTCAGCCATATCCAACGGCCGAGATGTTTCTTTTGGCCTATCTGCGCGGCCTACCTTTCGACATTGTGCATGCGGGCGCAACAGCCATTTTTCTTGCGATTATATCGCGCCCAATGCTTGAAAAACTGGATAGGATAAAAGTCAAGTATGGGCTGATGGAGTCTATGGAATGAGTTAACAAGTAGCTTCAAAACACACTCCTGTGGATCGCGCAATCTCAAAAAGGCGAGCGCCTGGGCATATACCCAGGCGCTCGTTGGAACAAGCCTCGCTAAATTTGTTCATCCTTTTCAAGGGGTCGCTAAAGCACTATCACCACAACAACAAAAACAGCGCCCGCCACCCAAACGGCCTTCTGCAGAGGGCCGTATTTTTTTATCTTGAAGCTCGAGACCATGAGAACCCCGGTTAAAGTAAGCGCAGCCGCTAAGGGCCAAACCGGCAGTGCGCAGTAGACTGTCAGCCAGATAACCAGGCAGGCGATAACCAAAGCGCCGGGTACAGGCAGACCGGTAAAGTAAGGGCGCCTTTCGTGGGCGGTTACGTTAAAATGGGCCAGCCGCCAAAGTCCACAGGCGGCGTAAAAGACCAGTGAGACCACGAGTAGAACGTCGATGCCCACAAAAGAGAACACCATCCAGACCGGCATGGCACAACAGACAAAAAAGTCCACAATCGAGTCCATTTGCTGACCAAATGCGGATTTGCAGTTGAGCTTACCTGCGATAAAGCCGTCCAGTACATCCATAAACATGGCTAGGAACAAGCAGACAATCGTGCCGCGCAAGCTGCCGATCACCAAGTAGTAGCAAGCCGCGACCCCAAAAGCCATCCCCAATGTGGTAACTAGGTTTGGCGGGTTAACGTATTGCAACACCGGGAAATGATTTTTCATATAATAACGCGCCTTCCTTTTTGGTGGCAGCAGAATGGCTCCCACATATATCATCCGCTTACGTTCTGCCTCCAAGTAACTGCCCTACTTGCACTTTTGTCTCGTAGCCGGCAAGGGTCTGCTCCAGCAGTGTCTCATTTGGGGTAAACACTCCGCGCCTGAAGAACATTAGCAGCAGTGATCCGCCGGGTAGAAAATAGCTCATTTGCTGGCCACGGCTTACTTTGTCGCCCACATCAAAGCTGTGGACTATGCTGCCCACAAAGGTAGCGCCCACTTCGACCAGGGCCACGCCTCCAAAATTTTGGGAGGCAAACAATGTCACCGCCCGCTTGTTCTGGCAGTAGAGCCGGGCGACCTTCCCCAGCGCCAGCGGGCTGACCGAGTACAAATCTCCGTCAATTACCCGCGTGGCCTTGATCATGCCATCGTCAAAAAAGTGCGCTCGGTGGTAGTTGGCTGGCGTTAGGCGGACAGCCATCATGGTGCCGCCCTCGTAGGTCTTTGCCAGGGCGCTGCTGCCCAGCAACTGGGCAAGTGAGTAGTGCGCACCCTTAGCGGCAATCAATCTTTGTGTATCTATGCCGGTGTGGGCAAGGGCCAGTCCCTCACAGGGGGAGCCCAAAAGCTCCGGACGGTCGGGGAAGCTGATCCCCGCCTTCTCCCGGGAAAAGAACTCCGCGAAGTTCTTGTAATCGCCGGTGCAGCCGGTCATGTCAATTTGGTTTTGCTCAATAAACTCCGGTACCATACGCACTGAGCGCTCGGTGCGGCAGTAAGCGCCGTACAGCCGGCTTGCGGCCTTGCGCTTTACGAGAGACAAAAGGGTTGCTTTGCCCAGCGGGTTTTCATATAAAAAGCGCATCCAGCCCTCAGCAACGATGGCCTCTTTTTCGTACCGGCCATCGTTGTAATACCATATCTCTTGTCCGCTAGTTTTATTTTTCATTTGCGGTGCGAACCTCCCATTTGGGGCAGTCATATAAGTCTACCTGGCCTTGGTTGCTGGGATAGCGCCCACAGAAAAGGTAACCGTAGTAAAGTGAGCCAAAACTCAGACAGCGCCCGCTTTTGTCGAGTATGGGGCAGTCTATTTGTGCGCAGCAACGGTTTAGGCAATCGTCGCAGTTGTCCCGGCTGCCTTTCCAGTCCTCGCTGATTTTCATCACGGCGAGGTCGTTGTACCTCTGCGGCGGGTCGGTCAGCTTAAAGGGGTATAGGCCCCGGTAATTCTTTTGGGATACCGAGCGCCAGATAATTTTATACATGTGCGCCCAGATTTTAAACGGGGCAAAGTCGCTATAGGTGGCGTTTGGGGCGATAGCAGCCTTGTAAAGCGGTGCCAGCACGAACATAGACAGCCCGCCGGTTATGAAAAAAAGAGTCATCAAAAGGAATAAGTATAGCCGAATAAGTAAGTGCTTCAAGGTGGCCATCGGAGTCTCCTTAGCTAACATGTTCCCCAAAATGTTCACGGTGGCTCTGCCGGATATACAATTTATCTCAGAATCTATTCTACCAAAAAAAAGGGGCAATAGCAACAGCTTGTGCGGACTTCTCAAGCTGAGTTACCAAAAGCCTCGGCAATGCTCACCGCTATGAGGTAAACGCAGATAACCGCCAGGGTAAAGTTCTCACTCCGCAGCAGAAGGAGACCGGCCAGACAGCTGAGGGGCACAAGCACAACAAAACTCAAGATGGCGTTGGCGGTGTGGGCAGCACGAGGCTCTAAGTAGCGCGAAAAAATCAGCCCGGCAAGCTTTCCGCCGTCCAGATTGCCCACCGGCAGCAGGTTAAAGGCCGCCACCGCCAGGTTGGAGGCTATCATCAGCATAGTGCGAAGCGACTGAAAAGCAAAAAAGCGCAGCCAGAGCGCCAGTATCAGGTTGGCAGCGATTCCGGCTGCCGCGATTATTAGCTCTTTGCGGTAGGTGGGGGCCGTGGCGCGCGTGACTATCCGTATGCTTGCCGCACTCAAGTGAATCTCCCGCAGTCCTACCCTGCAAAAGGCCACCGCAACAAGATGCCCCAGCTCGTGGACAACCACCGGCAGAACTATATACCACAGCAAAATCTGGCGGTCCAGCCGCAGGGCAAAGACCACCAGCGCGAAAAACCAAAAGCTCAGCCGCAGCCGCAGGTTCAGTAGGGGAACGGTAAAGCTCACCCGCTTAGTCCGCCTCGGAGATTTGTCCGGACAGCCCATGCATAGGGTCGGCGTACAGCCCCTCCACGATCACCGCGAAGTGAAGGTGGGGACCGGTGGTCATCCCGGTACTGCCGACCGTGGCCAGCTGCTGGCCCTGGCTTACGCTCTCGCCCTCGACCACTAGTATCTGCGAGCAGTGGGCGTAGAAGGTCTTCAGGTTGTGGGCGTGGCGCAAAACTATGTAGTTGCCGTAGACCCTGTCCTCGCCGACTCTTTCCACCGTACCGGGCAGGGCGGACAGAATTTCCCGGCCGTAGGGGGCCGCTATATCTATGCCGTTGTGAAAGTCAACGTTGCCGCTCAGCGGGTGCACCCTGAACGCAAAAGGGGAGGTGACCACCCCTACCACCGGTGGGTTAAGCGCGGTGTTAAGGAAGAATGGAGCCAACGTGCTGCCCTCTGGTGGCGGCAGCATTCCGCTTTGCCCCGGATGTAATCTAAGGAGAGTGGGCTCGCTGATACCTGTCACCGGCGCTTCGGATTCCGGCTGCGGTTGTACCTGAGCCTGGCCGCCGATAATGCTCTCTACAGCCTCGAAGAAGCCGCTTGTCATACCTCTCAGCTCGGCGAAATAGTCGGCCAGTCCGCTGCCGTTTTCACCGCTAACCAAGCCGGAATACTCATTTTTTAGCCGGGCAAAGCTGTCCTGGCTTAGCTGTCTAGTAGCCAAAGCTGTAAGCACAATCAGCGTGCAGACAATAATTTGTACGGTCAGCGCAAAGGCTACCGCATCGACTTCGGGCCTTGCGCCCCCACGCTGGTTTACCCTGGCGGAGCCTGTGCGTGGTCGCCGGCTTTCTCTTCTGGTGGTCATATGCATCCCCCATTGTTAATATAGTCAATCAACTTGAAAAAAGCGCCCTTGTTTTTCAAGTTAGCTCGCGTTCTGTGCGAGCTTTCGGCGCAGCCGAAGATTTACGTATACACGGTTTCCCCGGCGTGTGCGCCGGTGCGCTACGCTCTTTGTCGCGCCTTCAAAAGCGGGCTTCTTTTGAAGTGGAATAAGTATAGTCCATTGCCATACGGCTTGTTCCATTTTATTCAGCGGGGAAGGCAAAAATGCTGCCGGTTGCATAAGCTGGGGAAACTATCTAATGAAAGGGAGCAAAAACATGGAAAACGCCAACACAATGGATTATTCGCCTGTGCCGGCCGGTGGTCACACTCTTCCGCCGCTGGAGTATGCCTACAATGCCCTTGAGCCTGTTATTGGTGAGCAGACCATGCACCTACACCACGACAAGCACCACAAAGCCTATGTGGACGGCCTTAACAAAGCCGAGTTGGCCCTGGTAGAGGCGCGCAAAAAAGGCGACTACCAGCTTATAAAGTATTGGGAAAACGAGCTTGCATTTAACGGCTCGGGGCATATTTTGCACTCGGTCTACTGGGACATCATGGCCCCGCCGAGGAGTGGGGGCAGCCCAGGCGAGTACACCAGCTACTACATAGATGAGTATTTTGGCAGCTTCGAGGCATTCAAGGCACAGTTTTTGGCGGCGGCCAAGGCGGTCGAGGGTTCAGGCTGGTGCATTTTGGGCTGGAACCCGGCATTCTTCCGCCTGGAGATTTTACAGGCGGAGAAGCATCAAAACCTCACACAGTGGGGGATAGTACCCATACTGGTCTGCGACGTTTGGGAGCACGCCTACTACCTTGGCTACCAGAACGAGAAGCCCAAATTTGTCGACGCCTGGTGGGAGCTTATCAATTGGAACACGGTGGAGCGCCGACTTATAAGCGCAATGGGCGGGGTATTGCCGCTGGGCGCTAAGTAAGAATTTTCAACGTAGGGGCGAACTGTGTTTGCCCGCCAATTATCGCAACGCTCGCGGGCGACGCGATTTGTGCGACTTTAGTTACACAGTTCGCCCCTACAGTTTTTAGTTTGCGCTGCCGGGATTTCCCTGGCGGTGTAATTTTTTTGGTTGATTTTATTCGGAAAACCATATAATATGGTACAACATGTCTGCGATACTATTTTGCGCTTTAGGAGCACACTATGAGCTTACCAGAACTTCTGCTGCTGGCCCTTGGACTCTCGATGGACACATTTGCGGTGGCAATCTGCGCAGGCCTTGGCCTTGCCAAGGTGAACTTTTTAAATATGCTAATAATCGGCGGGTACTTTGGCCTTTTTCAGGCGGCAATGCCACTTGTTGGGTATCTGCTGGCGGCCCGTTTTACCGTCTGGGTAAATGCTGTTGACCACTGGATAGCCTTTGCGTTGCTCGGCTTTATCGGGGTGCGTATGATTATTTCCAGCCAAAAAAAAGAAGACCGTTGTGCCCCCTGCGTATCCTGTGAGACATGCAGAGTGATTCCGGCCTTCTCGGTATCGCTGCGCAGTATGGTTCCGCTTGCGCTGGCCACCAGTATTGACGCTGCTGCGGTGGGTATCTCGTTTGCGTTCTTGGAAGTAGATATTATCCCCGCGATTAGCTATATCGGCATCGTCACCCTTATAGTCGCCATAGCCGGGGTAAAAGTCGGCCAGGCTTTCGGGGTGCGTTTTCGCAAAAAGGCAGAGCTTGTGGGCGGGGCTATCCTGGTGCTGCTCGGTGGGAGAATATTCCTTGATGGGGTAGGGGTGTTGTAGGTGGCTGGCTGCCACAGCTACTTCGCGCACCGTAATCACTGCAGGGAAAGGACACGCCTATTTGGTGTCTAAGAGCTGCTGCACATACTCCAGTGAAAACCCAAAGCGCTTGGAAACTTCCTGCGCGGTAAGGCCCTGGACAAGAAATCTCTTCGCTACAACTTCCAAATCTTCGCCAAGTTCGATAATATGTCCGTCAGGGTCGTAGAAGCGAATCACCCGCTGCCCCCAAACATATTCATGCACATCGTGGATAAGCTCGGCACCGGACGCTTTTATCTTCGCTTGCCAATAATCAATATCGTCAACTTCAAATGCCAGCTGATAGTTATTTGCCTTGGTTTTCACTTCTAATTTTGCGCCAGTTGGCGTAGCGGCGAAGTCTCCTGAGCCTTCGACTATACCTTTGTAATCGCGTTGCAAGGCTACTCCGCTTTTGTAGCTGAGATGGTCACCGTCAATCACTTCGTCTAACTCTTGTTCTAAGACTGTTTCGTAGAAATTTCTCGACCTTGCAAAATCTTCTACCCCAAGCAAAATCCATGCCCTGCTGCTCATTTTGTTTTTCATTATAATCTCTCCTAACTTTTTAGAAGTTATTGTATCACGCCAAACACGACAATAGTGCGTCATATTTCATGTGAACATATATTATTTTTGGGTCTTGCCTAGATTAGAGGGACATGATACACTGAAAACTGAGGTATCATGATGAAAAACAAGTACATCAGGCGTTCACATCTAAGCGAGGCCAAATTTCGGCAGATAGTAAAGTGCTTTTCACTGGACTTAACAGCTATGCAAACGGCGCAATTAA
>WRAV01000017.1 GCA_009780025.1 Oscillospiraceae bacterium
GCAAACTTACCCAGCCGCTATGCGCGCCCGAGTTTAGAGTAAGGAATTCTCTCGGTGAGGTATTCACTGCTGGCTGTGATGTTATTGACAAAGAGTGTGGCTGCGGAGCAGGATCACCAGTCCACACACCTACCGGCCCACCAACGTGTCCTTGACCTACCAGTGGGGGTCTGGGGGAGTTGTTTGCGACTGACCTTGGAGCAAACCCGGTCCTCCCCCAGTCGCTTTCTTTTGCTTACTTTTTCTTGGCGAGACAAGAAAAGTAAGTGCCTCCGCGGCATAAGCGGTACACTATTCTCGCCCGCAGGCGATTCTACATTTGGTCTTGAACTTAGAACTTGAACTTTGACCTTAACAGTGTGAAAACCCGCGGGCGGGATGACCCTGCCCCTACAACATTAGCCCTTGAACTCAAAAACCCCCACCCCTTGTGGCAATTATTTCAAAGTCTGTTAGCTATAGAGCGCGGCGACCCTGATGCGCCGCCGACTATCGTGCATCAACGACATAAGGAGGATTCTGCTATGAAACGTCCACTGCTCGCTGTTGGCGTAAGCTATGCCATAGCGACGTGGGCGTCCTTCTTTTTGGGCCACAGCCTGACGACTTTTATGATTCTGAGCGGGGTCTTCGGCTTCCTTGCTGTGGTTGTGGGGGCTCGTTACAAACAGGCTCGGCTTATCCTGCTGGCGGGGGCAGTGGCCTTAGCTGCGTTCTGGGTGCACCACACGCGCACCGTGCAGCCGCTGATCGACAGCCACGGCCGTGAAGTTGCCGTACACGGCATCGTAACCGCAGTCGACCTGCGCCGAATGCCCAACTACAACCTGACCATCCGCGCCACCTTTCCGGAAGACAACCTGCCGGATACCATCTTGCGGGTGCGCGGCTGGGGAGACTTGGGCACGCACTTTTCGCCCGGGGACGGTATTGATGCTACTGTCATCCTCGAGCCGCTGCTGGGGGCGCAATCGGTGCAGATTTCCCGGGGGCTGTTTGTCGGCGGGCGGATGGTCGACGCGCAGCGGGTTACCCCGCGCTCTCTGCCCCACCGGTTCGAGAGCTTCTTCCTGGGCCAGAGGCAGATAGCGGTGGCCAACATAAACGCGAATATCGGCTACCCCAACGCCACCATGGTGGCCGGCATGGCCCTGGGCTACCTGGACGACCTCGACTCCGAGCTGAGTGACGCGCTCAGCCGGGCCGGGGTAATACACATGGTGGTGGTCTCCGGGCTGCACCTCTCGATTTTGATCGCGCTGCTGACCGGAACGCTAACCCGGCTGAAAGTGCGGCGGGTGCCCTGCGCACTGGCCGCGATTGCCCTGGCGCTTGGGTTCGCGCTGCTGGTGGGCTTTTCGCCCTCAGTCACCCGCGCGCTGGTAATGATGAGCGTCTACCAGCTTTCCGGTATCTTCTCCCGCCGGGGCGATCCGCTAAACTCTCTGGGGTTTTCCCTGTTGATTGTCTGCATTATCGCGCCGCATTGGGTGCTGGGCCGCGGCCTCTGGCTGAGCTTTTGCTCGACTGCGGGGATAATCATCTGCGCCGGGCCGATTACCGAGCGGGCCAAAGCTTACTTTAGCTGGGAGAGCCGCCCGGCCAGAGCCATGGGCAATTCGTTTATCAGCGCTACTGCGGCTACAATAGGCGCATACATATTCTGTCTGCCGGTCATGGTCTTCACCTCCGGCTGGCTGCCGATTATAAGCCCGGTTGTAAATGTTTTAGTTGCGCCGCTGGCCTTCCCGGCTCTGGTCTTCGGGCTGCTCAGCGCGTTCTTCACCGGCGGATGGGTCGCGCCCTTCGCCTGGGTGGCCGGAATGTCCGCCCGCCTGCTGGCCGATGTTTCCCGCATAGCGGCCTCGGTGCCGCTGGCCACCTTCGCTCTGAGCGAGTTTTGGATGCTCATCTGGCTTACGCTGGCATCTGGGGTCGCCATTTACCTGCTACGCAAAAAAGCCGGCAAGGAACTCTGGCGGTACGGACTCACCCTGATGGTCCTGGCGTTCGCGGTGGGCAGCTTTACAACAGGCGCGGCCACTCGCGGCCGGGTAGAGGTCGCCGCCATAGAGGACGTCTCGCCCATAGTTCTACTGCGGGGGAGCGAGGCGGTGGTGGTGGGCACGCCCACCCCATTCGAACTGCGCCGAATATCCCGCTACCTCGACCACCGCGGGGTGCGCAGAATTGAGACTATAGTTGCCTACGACCAGGGCTACCAAGTTACCTCCGGGTTGATAAGCCTGGTGGAACAGTACGAGGCTTCCATGGTAATTGGCCCAGGTAACGCCCACATACTTGGGCAGATGCAGCGCGCGCTGCCACCTGACACCAAGGTCTTCTCAGGCGAGTACGCAACAATCAGGGTGCTGGGCGGGGTGTATATTTCCCCACAAGACGTCGGGCAGGTGGAAATTCGCGCGGGCCGCGTTACCCTGCTAAAAAGCGGGGAAGAATACGCAATAGCGCACCGCCCGCCCCGGAGCACTGTGCATATCTGGCAGGGCGGCGTTGTAATCTGGCCGGAAGACGCCCCGCCAACATTCGACCCGCTGGGCGCACTGCTCTTCGGGGAGCGGCGGCTGGTAATAGAACTCTACCGGTAACACGCGGCATTTAAACCGAATGCAAACATAATGTTCAACACGGAACATTGTTGCAGTTTATATTTGCGATAATTTGCAGATGCAAGCTCCAACTTTTGAAAGGATGTGCCCATGCGCTACACAGACGAGTTCAGCTTTGGCAAGGTGGTGCGGGCCGGCACGACCTATCCCGTTTACTTGCTCTACGGCAGCGAGCGATACCTTATAGAGAAGTGGGCCAAGTCCCTACTTGGCAAGGGCGAGAGCTCCCCATTTAACAGTCAGCGGCTGGACGGCCAACACCCTGACCTGGGCGAGATTTGGTCAGCCCTAGAGGCACTACCCCTCTTTGCCCAGGAAAAAGTCGTCCATCTCGACGACTTTGATCCATCCGGCCTCTCTCCAAAGGATTTGGAAGACTTTGCGGCCATGCTCGCGGATATTCCGCCCAGCAGCCGTTTAATAGTTACGGCCAAGGCGGCCTCATTCGCCACTAGTGCCGTGGGCAAGAAAATTATAAAATTGGTCGAAGAGCATGGGGCTGCTGTTGAGCTCTCCATCCGCGGCCGGGGCGACCTTGTTAAATTTTTGCAGGCGGGCGCCAAGCGACTGGGCTGCGATCTCTCCGGGGACGGCGCCAGGCATCTGGTCGAAATCTGCCCCGCGGATATGCAGCTGCTTGAAAACGAGCTTGCCAAGGTCTGCGCATTTGCCGGGAGCGGCGAGATTGACCGGGAAAAGATTGACGCCATGGTCACCCCCAAAACCGAGGCCAGCGCCTTCGAGCTCAGCCAGCTGATTTTGCGGGGGAGCACAAAAGGCGCCCTTGAGCTGCTGGGCCGCCTCTTTTATCTGCGAGAGGAGCCCATAGCGATTCTGGGTGCGCTCTCGGTCAGTTTTTGCGATCTTTACCGGGCCTGTGCGGCCAAAGACGCTGGTCTGGCTGTTCCCGCTATGGTCAAGACCTATGGCTACAAGAGCGAGTTTCGGGCAAAGAAGGCCTTCCAGAATGCGGGCAAGCTCAGCCTAAAAGCCGCACGCAAAGCCGTAACCATGCTCTGCGAGTGCGATGCCGCCATGAAAAGCACGGCCGGCGATGCCAGGATTCGCCTTGAGCAGCTGACGGTAAAGCTGACCGCGCTCTGCGGGGAGGGCCGCTGATGACGCCGGAAAAGCCCAAGCTCGCCACCCCTTTGATTGTGGAAGGCAAATATGATAAAATTAAGCTGGATTCGATTGTCGATGCGCTGATAATACCCACCGACGGTTTTCGCATATTCAAGGATAAGCAGATGCGCGAGCTTATACGCAAGCTGGCCGCTGGGACCGGAATAGCCGTGCTGACCGACTCGGACGGCGCGGGGTTTGTTATTCGGCGGCACCTGGCAGGAATTGTGCCCCCTGGACAGATCATAAACTTATACATCCCCGACGTATTCGGGAAGGAAAAGCGCAAGGCGAGCCACTCCAAAGAGGGCAAGCTAGGCGTTGAGGGGATAGACTCCCGCCTACTGCTGGAGGCCATGGAAAAGGCCGGGCTATTCGAGAGCTCAGGCCCGCCGGTACGGGAGCCTATAACTAAGGCCGATATGTATGACGCTGGGCTGAGTGGCGGGCCTAGCAGCCGGGCTCTGCGCGCCGCCTTGATTGATGAGCTCGGCTTGCCGGCACGGCTCTCTGCGCCGGCGCTGCCGGCAGTGCTCACCCGCTTGCTGGAGCGGGAGGAGTTCTTTGCGCTGTGCGAGAAGTTGTCCCGGCAGGCAAAGTAAAGGTCGATACTCGCGGTAATTGTAGAGCAGGTAATTTATATTTGTGGAGGAAGTCAATGAAACGGTCGTTCATTTTGCTTAGTGTGCTTATCTTAGCATTTGCGCTTGCAGGATGTGGAAATACTGGCACGTATTATAATGGCGAAACGCCACCACTGGAAACCATACTGCCCGAAGTAACAGTAGAAGACACAACAAAGCCGATAGAAAACTCAATTGCAAACGAGTCTGAACCAACACAGGCATGGCAAGAAGCTTTTGTGGAATTATTACTTGATTATGAAGAGCAAATAATCGGTGAATATGCAGAACTCATGTGGGAAATGGAAAACTTTGATTTCCCCTTTAGCGGGTTGTTTACGTTACATGACATGAACGGAGACGGCATGCCGGAGTTGATTGTTTGGCAAGCTGGTCAAGGTGGTTTTTTCTCTGTTTATTCTGCATATACCTATTCAAATAACAAAATCGTGCCACTTGAGATAATTGGCGACTTCGGCGGCCGTGGCCCTTCTATATTTTCGCCGTCAAGCAATATGCAAGGAATTATTACTGCAACTATCGAAAGCGGTTTTACAAGGTATACTCTAATCGAGATGGAAGGTTACAGCCTGCGTGCGCCAATTTCTATTTATGAAGATTGGACTGGTTTGCAGTCATTGAATGGTACATCATTATATTTTGTAAGAGGTTTAGAAGTAGTCCCGATGGAAATTCCTCACGAACTTAGTCACATATTTGATTGTTGCTGTGTTGAAGAAAGGGCTTCACGCGGCATTATTTACACATTTGTTGCGCAAGAAGAATTCTATAGGATACTTGAGGACGTATTTGGTAATCCGAACGACTCAGGTGATTGGCCTTTAGAAATTACCGAGGCCAATGTTCAAAATGCTATCTTTGGACGTTAGCCTTCAAGCGGCTTTTGGAACGTAACTAGGGCGTGTTCCCACTCCTAATAAGCATTATGCGTAGCTGGACATCGCATACTACACCCATAGATCCGTTAGCACACAATTTCTTTTGGCAGGTTTTATATCCAAGGAGGTGCGCTATATGGCCGTAATGACCGGCCTTGCATTTGTATACGTGGCGCTGCCTGTGGCTGTTGCGCTTTATCTACTTTTCCCGGCGGGCGCGAGGCCGGGTGCGCTGCTTGGGTTTTCGCTGGCCTACTACCTTTTGGTCGGCCCTGAGATGCTGCCGTATATGCTGGCCGTCGCCGCCGCAGACCTGGCTGCGCTCGCCATAATGGCCCGCTACGACCACAACCAAAAAACCCGCGAGGCCTGCCTTATCTTCTCGGTTGCAAAGAACCTGGGGGCTATCCTGGTTTTTCAGGGGATGGCGACGAGGTGGCAGGCGGGGCCGGAAACCGCGCTTGGTCTGTACGTGGTCACTCTTTCGGGGCTGGGATGTGTGCTGGAGGCCTACCGACGGCAGATACCAAAGGATATAAACCCTATTCACTTTGCGCTCTATTGCTTCTTCTTTCCCCGTTTGGCGGCCGGGCCGCTCATCACTTACCGGGATTTTGTCCCGCAGCTGGAGCAGTCCGGGGCCACACCCGGCCAGATGGGCAAGGGGTTCTGCATATTTTTGCAGGGGGCAGTTAAGTTCCGGCTGCTGGGAGAGGGCCTGCACATTTTTTACGATACCCTGCGCCATATCCCGCCTGAAGAGGTTTCGGTACTGGGCGTCTGGACAGGCATACTGGCCCTGGGTTTGAGCGTTTACTTGCGCTTTTCCGGCTGCGCGGACATGGCCCGGGGAATCGGCGGTATGCTGGGGCTAACCCTGCCCAAAAACTTCGATTACCCATACCAGGCCAAGAGCGTGGGTGACTTTTTTGCACGCTTTAACTTTTCGCTGACAGGTTACATCCGCGAAGTCCTTGGCCCCCGCTACGCGGACGGCCTAATTGGCCTGCTTGTAGTTGGAGTTGCCAGTGGACTTTGGTTTGGGCTTTCGGTTGGGCGGCTGGTCTGGGGAATTTACCTGGCGCTGTTTTTGCTGCTTGAGCGCAGGCTTTACCCCGGGTTTGTCAAGAGGGCGCATCCCGTATTTGGCAGGGTGTACGCGCTGACGGTTATCCTGCTCAGCTTTGCTATGTTTGGCGCAAACAGCCTGGGCGAGATAGCCCAGACAGTCACAATTATGTTCGGATTTGGTGATCTGCCTCTTCAGAGTGACAGACTGGGGTATCTGCTGGCCTCCAACCGGTTGCTGCTAATTGCCGGAGTCATACTTGCCACCAGTGCCCTGACCAAGACAGGCGCCTTCCTTAAGACACGCATTCCTGCCGGCGCCACAGCTGTGCTGGCATTCATTGCAAGTCTTATCCTACTGGTACTGCTGAGCGCATTCTTATTGTAGGGGCAGTCGCCCAACTGAAGTCGCAAAAAACATATCAGTTGCTCGATAATACTAAAATCCGCGGACGACCGGGGGCGGCCGTCCCTACGGACGTTATCAATGCATTTCGGCACCACACTGTCAACTGCAAAAGAGGTGAAACTCATGAAACGTTACTTTGCGATAATAGCTGCCTTGGCCCTTCTCGCAATTCCGGCCTTTGCGCTGGGGCGGGGCACCGCCGCAATGCCGTTACCCGCGCGCGCGGTGCTGGAGGGCGGCCTCCCTGAGGTGGTTGAAAGCCATATTGCCCAGAGTTTTCCGGGCAGGGATGCTTTGACCGGCTGGTCCCTTGCCATACGTGTGCTGGGCGGACAGCGGGAATACAACCAAATATTCATCTCGGGGGATGAGCTTATACCGGTGCTCGACCCGCCACTTGACTACCAGGTGAGCGAGAACACGGGCGCTATACTGGAATTTGCGAGCCAGTCACGGGCGCGTGTTTACACCATGATAATTCCTACTGTGAGCGCTATAAGGCAACAGAGCCTGCCTTCGTTTTTTCTGGGTCAGAGCGTCTTCAACCAGCGGCAATTTATCGACCAGGTTTACGCCGAGATGCTGGGCGGGGGAGTGAGCACTGTCGATGCCTACTCCGCCCTGCTGGAGCATAGAGAGCAGTATATTTTCTACCGCACCGAAAACAACCTTACCAGCCTGGGCGGGTTCCATCTATACCACGCTCTGGGCGGGCACCTGGATGGCATGGCCCGACCGTCCTTGCAGCGCTACGACATTGAGCACGTGATGTACGGCTTCTTTGGGGATTTGTACTTGCGCTCACCCTTCCAGAACGCGCGGGGGGATATACTTTCGATTTTCCGCTACCGGCGCACGCCCCCCCGGGAATATATCGTGACTATTCACCGTGGCGGGCAGACCCGCACCTACCACACCCTATTCCCGCTGCACAAGCTCGACCTTGAGGGCCGCGAGATGGACATCTTCATGGGTGGGCTGGGTGCCAAAACCGTGATAACAGCGTCGTCCTTGCCGTTTTCCAGTAATTTGTTGGTAATTGGCGATCACACTGCTCTTGCGTTTGTGCCCTTCCTTGCCAACCACTACCGCACCGTAACTTTGCTCGACCTCTCGCAAGTGGGCGAGGAGGAGATATACGCTGTCGCCCTAGACATTGGGCGGGACTTCTACAACCAGATATTGATCGCCTACAGCATAGAGACTTATATGCACTATCCCTACCCCGCCAGAATCTTAAGCCTTCTACCACAGCCAGGTGAATATTGGGAATATTAACCTTTATGATTTAAAAGCCACCTGCCCTGCAGGGGCGAGGTGCCTGCGCATAAGTGTGCTGTCCATGTCCTTCCATGGACAGCATTCCCTAATTATACCGGCCTTTGTACCCTTGCAAAAAATCGCCGGATGCTGTATACTGTACTTTCGAGCGTAGCCCAAAACAATGCCCCGGCGGCGAAAGAGAAGTGATGGTAACTGTTCGCGGTAGAGCAGGTGCGCAAAACCTATGGTGCTCGACAGATACTCGACGGCGTCAGCTTTGCGGTGGAGCCGGGCACAGCCTGCGCTATCATTGGCAAAAACGGTTGCGGTAAATCCACTTTGCTGGCTGTGGCTGCGAGCGTTTTGCGCCCGGACAGCGGCCGTGTGTTGCTGGGCGGCAAGGACCCCGCGGATCAGCCCGAACTGCGGAAATTTCTTGGATACCTGGCCCAGGGAGACAGCCTGTTTGAAGAGCTGACCGTGGGCGAAAACCTGCGCTTTTGGGGAAGTGCTGCCGGCCTGCATGGTTCAGGTGTGACAGATAACCCATTTGTGGAGCTGCTAGGCCTAAACGACTTCTGGCAAAAGCGGGTCTCCCGCCTGAGCGGAGGTATGCGCAGGCGGACAGCTATCTGTGCGGCATTGCTGGGCGACCCCGAGTACATCCTGCTAGACGAGCCGTTCTCAGGGCTGGATATGCTCTACAGGCAGGAACTCAGCGCATTTTTGCGCAAAATGTGTGAGATGGGCAAGACAATCATTTACACCACACACAGCCCGGAAGAACTCGCAGACCTTGGCGACACCGCCCTGCTTTTGCAGAGTGGGCGGATTTTACGCGAGGAAAACATAAGCGCCCACCTAAGCGGGGGCGCAAATTTGCAAGCACTGTTCTTATCTTACTTAAAGGGAGAAGATTGTTGATGACGAACCAAACCAAAACCATGTCCAAGCGGCTGATAGCCCTGCTGATGGCGCTCTCGCTTATAGCCGTCGTTTTTGCTGGCTGTACCCCCACCGAAGCGCCGGTAGCCCCGGCGGCACCAGAGGCAGCGGCTGAGGAGCCAGGAGAAGACGAAGCGCTGGCTGACCCTGCCGCGTTTGTGCTGGATCTCGCTCTGCGCGAAAACAACCCCGAGCTCTTCCTTGAGGGTGCGCTAACGCTTTCCGGCTTGAACGCAAGCGGCGCGTTTATAGACCTTGCCCCCGACTTTTCCGCGTTTGATCTTTCGCGCTTTAGGGGCAGCCCCACCGAGCACAGATTCTCGTTTAGCATTGACGAGGCCGACCCGGACATCATACCGATTGACGGTGTGGGGATTGACCTAAGCTTCCTATCCAACGAGGCCGCCAGCAGCTATCTGCTGAACTTTGCAATTGACGCCGGCTTCCTGGCATTTGAAGACAACCGCATATTCATCTCGCCGGATATGATCGCACTGAGCTTCCCCGACCTTTACGACCGCCACCAGTACATATCGATAAACCCGCAGACCTTTGCGCAGGACTGGAACGCCTCCGACTTTGCCGACGCGTTTGGCGAGATTGACCCCAGCGACTTTGACATTGTTCTCGCCATGATCGAGGAAATGAGCGACATGATGAGCTTCGGCTCCCTGCTCGAGATGCTGGAGGAATACGAAGAGCAGTTTGAGCGGGTTAGCGAAAACTTCATGAGCGCCGGCACATTCGTTGATGAGGGGAATACCGAAATCACGGTGGGTAACAATACATACACCGTGGCAAGACTTGGCTACACATTCTCCGAGGCCGCTGTCGTGGAGTACATGGACGCGATTATGGATGTGGTCTTCGATGTGCTCTTCGATTTTATCGACGGCATTATAGCCATTGCTGCGATTGCCGACCCAACTCTCGACGTAGACGAGATCAGGGAAGAGATGCAGGAAGTTTTCGAGGAAATGAACTCCTCTTTCCCTTACGGCATGGTTCTGTTCTACTACATCGACGTGAACACCGGCCTTGTGCGCAGAAGCCACATTCCAGACTGGACAATGGTTATGGACGCCGGATTCGGTGAAGAGGAATCTATTACCGATATAGTGACATACTATCTCGGTGAAGTAAGCCCGGCGGACGTTACCCGTACCTACGTAACTATGACCGACGGCTTTGGCGATGTTACCGAGATGGAAATGTTTATGTCCATCCCCGAGGGCGGGCCTTACGTATTCTCTATGGATATGACATCCACAGCACTTGATGGCGTAATCTCCTTTGAGATGGGCTACAACCCGAACGCCAGCACAGACAACGTATGGCTTGAGATTGAGTACCGGGAAAGATTCGTTCGCGGCGTACTTGAAATGAGAGGCGACCTGGTTGATTCCGCAAATGAGTTCGCGATCAACAACGGCCAGATGACGCTCTCGCTCAACGGAACATCCGTGATGGATGCGAGCTTTGAGTATTCGCTGCGTAATGTTGCTGCCGGTGATGTAAACATTGACCGTGCGCAGGCCACAAGCCTGTTCGAGATTGATCTTGATCAGCTTGAGCAAGATCTTATGATGCTTATGCTGATGATGTCCATGATGTAGACCGCTACTCTGCCACACAACCTAGGAGTTCTTGATGGGAGTCCTTAACCTTAGCTTTGCTCTTACTCGCGCCTGTTTGGGGCGTATAGCCGTATTTGTCTGCCTGACCGCCCTGCTGTGTCTTACCGCAGGGCTGTTGGGCAGCTTCCTTTTGGGGGAAGGCGCCATGCCCCCGGTAAAAATCGCGATTGTGGACGAGGACGACACGGCGGAGTCCCGTATGCTGCTCAGCTACCTGGAGGGCATGGAGGAGGGCCGCGAGCTGATAGCCTTTGCCATAACCGACGCCGCCGGCGCGCAGGGCATGATGGAGAGTGGGGAGGCCACTGCGGCTGTGCTTATCCCCAGTGGGTTTATGGCCGGGGTGCTGGATGGTACAAACGCGCCGTTTATCGTTACTCTGGACCCGAGCACGCCAATGCGGGCTGGGGTTGTCCGGGTGTTTGCGGGCGTTTATGCCGATATGCTGCGCACTGGGCAGCAAGGGGTGTACATCTCGCTGGACGCCGCCAGGCAGCACGGCACCGCCGAGCAGTGGCAGGAGATGTTCCGCACCGCCAACTTGCGCTTCTTGATGGCAATGATGAACCGCGAAAGTGTGCTGGAGGAGACTGAGCTGCACCCCACCGGCCAGGTGAGCGTGGCCCTGCACTACGTGTCGGCGGCATTTGTGTTTTTGATGCTGCTGGGCGTCTGCCTCTTTTTGGATGTATGGGCGCGGGCGGCCTCCCGGCGGGTGCTGCTCCGCCTTAGCGCGCTGGGCAACCACTGGCTGCCTACCGGGCTATCCTACACCCTTGGCGCGGCGATTCCCCTGGGGATAGCTTGTCTGCTGCTGGCGCTTTTGGCGGCGGCGGTGAATAGTAGCCTCGAGCTGGGGCTTGTGCACTGGCCGACGACGGCCCTCGCACTGTTTGTATTGATACTCTGTTGCGGGGCGTTTTTGGCGGCGATATCGCGCCTGTTCGGGCAGGGGGCGGTCGGGAACACATTCGTGTTTTTATACGGTTTGGGCGGGCTCTTCCTCTCCGGCGGGGTATTGCCGCCCACCTACCTGGCACCAATTCTCGTCAGTCTTGGGCGGCTGGCTCCGCACTACTGGCTGACCCGACTGCTTTCCTACGCCATTGTGGGTGAAGTTAACGCGGCCGCTCTGGCCGGCTCTCTTGTCTTTATTGCGATTTTCGGGCTGGTTGCCGTTGCGGGCGTGGCCCGTGGCTCGAAAGTTGGTGCGCTGATATGAGGTTTTTCTGGGATGTGACAGCTCTTACCTGCAAGCGGTTGTTACGGCGGCCTGGGGTGTTGTTCATCACCCTACTGCTCCCACTTGTCTGCGCTGCGGCGGGGCTATATCTGGCCGGCGAGGGCGAAGTACTTGAAATGCGTGTGGGCGTAGCTTTAGAGCCTGGGGATGACTTCAGTGAGCGGATATATGCGGAGTTAAGTAGATTTGAGGGCCCGGTTGCTTTTGAACGCCACAGCCCGGGCAACCGAGATTATCTTGAGCGCGAGGTCGCTGCCGGCAGAATGGAGGCCGCATACCTGATTCCCCCGGGGCTGGACGAGACCATGCGGGGCGGACGGATTATGGGCAATATTGAGGTGCTTACTTCCCCGCGGGCTGTGTTGGATGGTCTTGCCGGGGAAATAATATTAGCCTCTATGCTGCGCGAGGCATCCCCACAGATGAACATAGAGCTGATAGCCAGGATTTTGCGATTGCCACCCGAGCAAGCCGAAGAAATTGTGGCGGAGCTCTACGCCTACTACAACGCGCGGGAGTATATTTTTCTGGAGCCGGTGTTTGTTTACCACGCGGCCGGGGAAGCTGATGGCATCCTGCCGCTGCCGGTGGAGGCAAGGGCGCTCCACGGGATTATCGCGCTATTTTTGCTGGCGGGAGTTATCTGGGCGCTGCCTACGCTTGCCCGGGAAACACCAGGCATTCTGCGCAAGCTGCCACCTGGCGGCAACCGGGTCTTTATGTTGGGTACGGCTTTTGCCCTCACGCTTACCGGGCTATTGCAGGGTGTGTTTGGCCTTGCCGCCATAGCGCTCACCCACCCGGCGGCGATAAGTTCACTGCCGGTCAGCGCGATAATGTTGGCGGCCTATCTGCTTTGCCTGGGCCTTGGTGGGAGCGCGGCGGTACTGTTGGCTCCGTGTCCGGGCGCTGTCTACCCCGCGGGAATATTTATTCTCATCTTCACCGCAGCTCTGGGCGGCCCGCTGATAGACCCGGGTGAGGTAAGCCCGCGGCTGGCTGTGATTCCAACCATATTTCCCAGCTGGTATTATATTGGCGGGGCGTTGGGGGGCACATTGCAGCCACTGCCGGTGTTATTGGTTTTCTCACTTGTCTTTGCCTTTGCCGGGCTGACCATGCTCGCGGCACGCAAATAGCAAAATGCTAAACTCTATGATGCGGAGCACGTAGTGGAACGGAGTTGCGAGCTAATGGTCCAGCGCCCCCGCTGGTATGTACATCAACCGCGCGCCGTTGTGTGTGCCCGCAGCCCCAACCCCGGCTGCAAAAACCCAGGCGAAGAGCCCGCAGCGCCCGGCCTGGGCCCAGTTACCGCCGGCATATGTGTTGCGCCAGCCGGTAGCGGACCACCAACCGCCATCCGCCAAAAATGTTGTCGCGGAGCCACCTGCTCCCGCCTGAGGCAAGCCCAGCCAAGGCGCGGCGGGGTCGAAGCCCAGCCTGGTAAAAAAGCTGCCCGCTACACCGGTGGGAATTGGATATGACAGCTGGGTATAGCCCGCTGTGGTGCTGTCCGCAAACCGGGATGGGTCTGCGCAAAACCAGAACTCGCCGTTGTTTACATTTAGACCGTCAACCCACTCCCAAACGTTGCCCCACCAGTTTTCTATTCCGCGCCAAACCACGGATGACGCCGCAGGGCTTTGGCCGGCTTCTCGGCCGCTGCCAACTATGCCATCTGTCCGCCCGGTGATAAGCGGGCCGCCACTGGAGGTATTGCCGGGGCCGATGGCCGCTTGAATATCGTTGTTGGCCAGTTCGATCAGCGCAAGGTCGGTTATAGCCGCTTTGGCGGCGATGTCAACTATTCCCCATCCCGTACCTTTGGCCCGCGCCCCGGTTCTAAACTGGGCGCGGGTTTGCTCTACCAGCGGGAGGGCGCCGGATACCGAGCGGTGCCCCGCGCTAGTCTCGTAGGCTCCGATGTAGATTTTGTTTGCGGTGCCGGTCGGTCGGGCAAAGGCCGGGTGCGGCAGAAGACTGTCAGCCTGCCGGTCGCAGATAAATGTGCGGCGGGTCATGTTCGAAGTGTCGTCTTCTGCGCGGTGGTAGAAGAGTGGGATTTCCACCATGACCTCGACCCCATTTGGTGGTGTGAATGTAAAGGCCGGCTCCCCTTCGTAGGCGATTACCGCTCCGTCGGCGGCGAGGTTGCACCGGCGGATATTTTTGTAGATCGGTGCGCTGTCGAAGTCAGAGTGCCCGGCATCAGCGCCGATGCCGGAGGTCACAGTCAGCCCGGCGGCATCCTCAATACGCTCAAGCACAGGGGAGGGGTTGCCGTAATTCCAGGAGGTGCCCAGTATTGTGTGTATGACGCCGTCCCCCTTGAATAGTAGGTAAGTTCCGGCCAAATCAGCTTCCGGGCGGTGTGTCGAGTAAAAAATCGCGCTGCCCGTAACTGATACCGCCATCCCGGCGACCCCCGCGTCCTTTGCGTGCCCATAGGAGCTCAGGTTAAAGGCTGGCTCCACGCGGTCGTTCCGGGTGACGCCGGGCATGGGCAAGCTGGCCTCAAACCCGAACCGCTTACTGCGTGTAGACGGCCTCCAAGCTGACGCGAGAATCGTGAAGTCGATTGGCGACGGACCCTTACCCTGTGGTCCCGGCTCGCCTTGCAGGCCGCCAGCTCCGCGCGGGATTACAAAGTCAAGAACAAGGTCGCGCTCGCTGCCAGAGTTGCTTATGCTTGCGTGGCTGCCCGGTTCCCCGGTGGCGACCGAGCCGATTGTTATGGTTGCACCCTGCCCAGGTGCTTGCCATTCTGTTGGCAGCTTCACCCGGCCGAGTTCATCTCCGCTCATGTTGAAAAAGCGCAGCTCGCCGCCTTGAGACTCAACCGAGTGCATTGCCCCGCGGTAAACCTGGCGCACCATGTCGGGCAGCTCCTCGACAGTTTGTGCCCCCGGGGGGATCGAGGGCCGCAGCCAAAACCGCAGAATATTCGAGTGGACAATGGCGTCGCCGTCCCGCTCAAAGGCCACTTGCAGCTGCAGGGACTGAGTCTGGGTGAGTGTGTTTAGTACCTCAAATTGGTTGCCGCGCCCCAGGTTTACTGGTGCGAACTCCTGTTCTTCGTCCATGAAGGCAAGCACAAGGTCGCACTGGGCGTACTCTTCTGGTCTGGTAAAAATAAATTGCTTTGCACGGTTGTCGTACAAGCTGCCCAACATAGAGAGTGGTGTCTCCATTGCCAGGCGACCATTCCGCTTTTTAAACGTTATTTCAATGTTTTCCATTGTGTTATGCGCCCCTTTCTAAAAGCATTGGCGCTATTATAACATCTGACAAACAGCCGCACAATAGCAATTTTAAATTTCATTCAGAATAAGTAAGAAGCTGCGCAAAAAACCGCGCCGAGTGGGCGCGGTTCAAGTATGTCGGTAATAGGTTAGGCGGATGGTGATAGAACCCCGCCCCTGCATTTGTGTTTTAGTTAGGCTTCTATGCCCGACCGCTTATTTCGCTGGTTGTTGAGGGTCGGCTATGAGGTTCCACATGACACCGAATTTGTCGAAGACGACGCCGGTGCATGGGCTGTAAAACTGCTCGGAGAGCGGCACACCCACCCGTCCCTCCTCGGCGAGGGTGGCGAAGGCGTGTTTGACTGTCGGCACATCTGATTCGACCGCGATTGCGACCCTTTCGGTCTCCTGCTCGTTTAGCGGGTGGCCAAAGCAGTCGGACATCCGCACTATGCTCTCCCCAATCTTGAGCGTGGCCTGCAGGATGAGCTCCTTTGCCTCTTTCGGCAGCGGGAAGTCCGGGCTGGGCGGTATGTCCGAGAACTTCATAAGCACAAGAGTGTCGGTCTTGAAGGCCTTCTTGTAGAGCTCGATTGCCTGGGCGCATTGCCCGGCGAATGTTAAATACGGACACGCTTTCACTATTAATTGCTCCCTTCGTCTTCGTTGTCTATCAGACGGGCTCCGCAGCTTTTGCAGCTGTGCGGAACGGTAATCTGCCTTTGCAAAAGCTCGCGGCAGACAGGGCAACGCCAGAACGCCATGTAGATAATCAATGCTGACGCCAGGACGATTGTCCCCGCGGTTATCAGAGTGCCGTGAATAGGCAGATGCCGCATAAAGTTGGCCACCGCCATAATAACGACCCCGAGCACAAATAAAGTTGTGAACAGCCCAACGGCCTTTTTGTAAGCGTATTTCATCCAAGCACCTCCATGTTTGAGTTTGCACCATAATTTTGAATTTGTCAAGCTGTCTTGTCGCAAGGGCATGTTTTATCTGACCGGCGCATACATTTGTACTGTGTAACGCCGCTTATTAACAACATAAACTTGCAACGAGGTGTTTTTATGACTAAAAGCGCGGTCTGTCTTTTGCTTGCACTTATTCTTCTTTTGGGGCTCGGCGGGTATGCCCTGGCCTCCACACAGCCTGAGCAAAACCCCGAGCCGGGCAAGGGCGGGGTGGCTCAGGACACATACCTGCCGCTCTACGATGAGCACGAGTACCTTCCCGCTGCGCTGACAGTGAGCGCGACTATGGGTGAGGAGTTGCCGGTAGTCTCTGCCATATTGATCGACCAGCAGACCGGGCGGGTGCTCTTTGAACAAAACCCGGATGAGCAGGTGGCTCCGGCGTCTATCACAAAGGTGATGACCCTGCTGCTTGTGATGGAGGCAGTCGAGAGCGGGCGGATTTTACTCCAGGATATGGTCACGACTTCGGAGGAGGCTGCTTCGATGGGTGGCAGCCAAATTTGGCTTGAGCCGGGCGAGCAGATGAGCGTGGATGAGCTTTTGCGCGCAGTGACTATCGCCAGCGCGAACGATGCCTCTTTTGCTCTGGCTGAGCATATAGGTGGCAGTGAGACGGCGTTCGTAGCCATGATGAACAACCGTGCCGCCGAGTTGAGGATGACCGGTACCAACTTCATGAATGTGACCGGCCTGGACGAAGACGGCCACCACACCACCGCCCGCGACGTCGCCATAGCTTCACGAGAGCTGATTGCGTTCGAGCTTATCCAGCAGTATTCGACTGTCTGGATGGACGATCTGCGCGGCGGCGAGACTCAACTGGTAAACACCAACCGGCTGGTGCGGTTTTACGATGGCGCCACCGGGCTCAAAACCGGCACAACCAGCAGGGCGGGCAGCTGCCTTGCCGCCACCGCCACCCGCGACGGCCTCTCTCTGGTAGCGGTTGTTATGGGCTCCCCTACTTCTGACGCGCGGTTTGCCGCCGCACGCGGTCTGTTGGATTTCGGTTTTGCCCATTACATCTCAGTTACGCCGCCACCGATTGACAGCCAGCTGGTGCCTGTTCGGGTGCTGCGCGGAGTGCAGGATTCGGTCATGCCGGTACTCGAGGCTCCCAGAAGCTATGTGGTCGAAAAAGGCCAGGCCGACTTAATAGAGCAGGTCGTCACTTTGGCCGAGGATGTGCAGGCTCCGGTCTATGAGGGCCAGGTGCTGGGTACTGTAGAGGTTATGGTAGACGGCTCGCTTGTGGGCAGTTACCCGCTCAAGGCTATGGATAGTGTGGAGAGAATGACGTTTACGCGCGCATTTGGGATATTGGTGCGCTCGGCGTTGACTATGGCGTAGGCGTGAGTACCGACAGCTAACTGTAGGAGATGGCGCCCGGGTGGTGTTCCGGTGTTTCCCCACAAACCCGTGGCACCCCTGGGCGTTCTACTTTTCCCCACGAACCCATCGCTGTAGGGTCGGGGTTCCATCCCCGACCGCCAGGGGCAAGTTCAAGGGCTTTAGGCCAAGTTCAAGACTCAATATAGAATCAGCCTGCGGGCTGGGGATATTGTACCGCTCATGCCGCGGGGGCACTTACTTTTCTTGTCTCACAAAGAAAACCTTGATAGCAATATAACTAATAAGTTATAATAATGGCGAATGGCGCAAGGGGGTGTGAACTTATTTAAAGCGAAGTTTTACGCAAGCACAACTTGCAAAAATCGCATTGCTAAGCTAAAAATCAGAAAAGCCACCTCGTCTGTGACTGTGCTTTACCCTAAATTATGCTGCATTTATATGGTAATTACAACCGAATATTATATGACTATACCCAAAACTACTCTTATACACCGACTTTACATAGTTTTGCTTCAAATAAAATGGCAACGATTCACCTGGACGCACTGCGCCGCTAATTACATTTTGAGATGTTAGTATCAGTTTGTTTATTACTAATTATTTTTGATTTTAAAGTCTGGTATTTTTTCCAACTTAATAATTGGGATTGTTATTCATATATATTATTCTTGCATTTTCAACTTCATATTTAAACTTATTATCTGACCAAAGTTTACCTAATTTTTAAAATAAAAAATGATTGCTATTATATTTGATAAAATAAAGTATTCGATAAATATGTTTTTGCCTTCTTCTTTCCAAACTGCTTCTTTAAGTGATTTTTAATTTTTCTGTATAAGTTCATAGTAGTTTCCCTTGCTCAAAAACTTGCAAGTATATTATACCAAATCTCGTCCCAACCCACAAGCAAAAAATGGCAGGACGCTCACCCCTGCCACTTCGCTATATCTCCCTCTCCGGCTGTCCTGCCGCCGGTAGCTGCGCGGTATAAAGCTAAAGAAAATTTCCGAATATATTGAGGCGCTGAAACGGTGCTAAGTCAAAGCTGTGGGGCTCGCCCGGTTATATGTATTGAGATTGGCACTGGCAGAACAAATCTAGACCCCGCTCTGTAACCCCCACGGGGTGGGGCCTAGTCTATGTTATTTAGGCTGACTTACTACCACCAGTGCTCCACTATCCTGGCTAACAACAACATCCCGGCCTGCAAACTCGTTGCTCACTGCACGGGGGTCGTCCGCGCGCAGAGGGTAGCCCTCAAGAGGATACTTTCCGCCTGTTATGCTCACGCCTTCGCAGCTGCCAAACGCCAGCACAGAAAAGTAGCAACCCTCTCGGTTCGGCACAGCCAGCCAACCGCCACCAGACAAAGCGTACGAGTCAGTTACCCCATCTGTTAGCAGGGCGTCTATCCCCTGGCCGGCCAAGCTGATTAGCAACTGAAGGTTGGCCAGCGTGTGATCCAGCCGCCCGCCGAGCATCCCGCAGAGGAGGATGCGGGCGTAACCCCATTCCACCGCGACCTCGGCTGCGTGGCAAGAGTCGGTGTAGTCCTTTTCGGTCGTGAGGGTTATCAGCTCGACGCCAGGCGGCGGTGGCTCGCCCAGCGAGTCAAAATCCCCGATAAGTAAATTGGGTCGCACCCCCAGCTTTTCGCAGTGAGCAAAGCCGCCGTCGGCACAGATTACAAACGCGCCCGGTGCCAAAAAAGCGGCTACCCGGGCGTAATCGGTTATCTCGCCCGCGCCCAAAACGGCGCAGGGGTAGGTTATCGGTGTTCCCATTCCCGCACTTCCTTTGCCTGGGCGTAGAGTGCCCGGTAGCTCTCGTGGCGGCTCTTGCCGACGTCCCCGTCGGCAACGGCGTCCAGAACAGCGCAGCCCGTCTCTACCGTGTGGGAGCAGTCGTTAAAGCGGCACCCTCCCAAAAATGGCGTGAACTCAACAAAGCAGCCGGCCAGCTCCTCCTTGGGGATATGCCCCATCCGCAGCATTTCCAGGGAAGAGAAGCCCGGGGTGTCGGCCACAAGCCCGCCGCCAGGCAGGTATAGCAGCTCGACATGGCGGGTGGTGTGCCGGCCGCGTCCCAACTTTTTGCTGGTCTCGCCGGTAGCCAGGCCAAGCTGCGGGTGCAGCCGGTTGAGCAGAGTCGACTTGCCAACCCCGCTGTTCCCGCAAAAGGCCGAGATACCGTCCGAGAGTGCGATCATAAGCTCCCCAACGCCATTGTCCCCGGAGGTTAGGTAGACCGGGAACCCCGCTTTTTTGTAAGCGCCCGCTAGCTCCTGGGCCGGTGCGAGGTCGGCTTTGGTGATCGCGATGGTCGCGCCAATGCCGCGGTGGGCGAGAATTGCCAGGTAGGTGTCCGCAACCAAGATATTGGGCTCCGGGTCTGTTACCGAGAGCACGAGTACCATCCGGTCAAGGTTGCTGAGTGGTGGGCGTACTAAGCTGTTCTTCCTGGGCAATATTTCGACCACGCTGCCGGTGCCCTCCCCGGAAGAGAGTTCGACCACCGCCATATCCCCGACAAGCGGGGTGATCCCCCGGTTGCGGAAGACGCCGCGTCCCCGGCACTCGATTCGCCGCATGGCTGCCGGGTCGCTGGGGTTTGGAATGTCCACGTAGTAGAACCCGCCGGTAGCCTTGACAATGCGGCCGGTCACAGGCCGGGCCACCACTCGTCGAGGTGTTCGTCTTGGGGCTGGTTGGCATCGTGGCCGTATACGAGAGCTGTGCCGCCAGAATCCAAGTCGTGCTGAGGTGTCGTGGGCGGTGGCAGCAGACCCGCGCCCATCAGTCCCTCTATTTCCTGGAAGGTGGGGATTTCGGGCTCAAAGTCGAGCTGGAACTGCCTGTAGGCCACGCCGTTTATGAAAATCTCGATAAACGCCAGCTGGTTGGTGCCAGCAAAGAACGGCCGCCAGGTGCCCACAAGCGCCGGGTTTAGTACTTCTTCCTGCACGACTACGCCGTCTTGTACAGCCGAGATTTCTACGTCTTGGTTCATGTGGACGGGCAACTCAACGGGGATAGCCACCCTGCGCAGCTGCGCTCCGCGGCTTATCACCACATTGATTGGTGTGCCTTCGGCCTGCATGGTGCCGTCCATTGGGTCTTGTATTATCACGGTCTCGGCCGGGTCGGCGCTCTCGGCGTAGCTTATATCGCCTACCCGCAGGTTAAAGAGCTCGAGCATCTGCCGCGCCTCGTCAAGGGTCATGCCCCGCACGTTGGGCACTGAGCGCCAGACGACATCCGGTCCCACGCTAACGTGGATTATAACGGGCTCGCCACCCGCGCGCACCTGCGACCCCCAGGATGGATTGGTGTAGATTACATGCCCCTCGGGAACTGTGCTGTGGTTGTCCTGGCGGATTTCGAAGTCCAGCCCGCGCTCTTCAAGCCAAGAGCGGGCTTGCTCTAGTGTGCGTCCCTCGAAGTTTTCCAGGTCGACCACTTGCTGGCCGTTGCTGACCCGAACACGTATGGCGTTGCCCTGCCGAATCGAGCGCCCGTACCGAGGCTCCTGGGCAAAGATGACCCCCGGGGCAAAGTCGTTGTTGTAGACCAGCTCGGTCTGGACAATATCCAGCCCAAGGATGGAGTATTGACTGAGCGCGGTGTCAAAGCGCAGGCCGACCAGATCTGGCACCTGTACCTCCTCTACTTGAGCAAACGGGTTGTTAATCGAAATCATCAGCACAAGGAAGCCGATCGAGGCCAAGACAAACGCGAACGTGACCCCTGCCAGTATGGGCAGGTAGGGCACTCTTTTCTTTCTTAGGCGGCCTTTGCCCAAGGCGTTTTCCTCCCTGGTTTTGTTTATGGCTTTGTGGTATTTTTTCTCCCCGGCCCCCGCCGGCGGATCACCGAGGTATTTGTACTGAAAGTGGATCGAAGGGTCGAGCTTGAACTTCTCAATATCCTCTATCATGGCCGCGGCGCTCTGGTAGCGACGGGTGGCGTCCTTCTCCATCGCCCGCAGGGTGATTTCCTCCAGGCCCACGGGTATATCCGGGTTTAGGCGTGTGGGCCGAGCGACCTTGGTCTGTATATGCTTTATTGCCACCGAGACCGCATTTTCGGCTTCAAACGGCACCTGGCCGGTGAGCATCTCGTAGAGCATTACCCCCACCGAGTAGATGTCGGACTTCTGGTCAGTGTTCTCGCCCATGGCCTGCTCGGGGCTGATATAATGCACGCTTCCGATTGCCCTGTCGGTGATAGTCCTCACCTCGCTGCGGGCAAAGCGGGCGATGCCGAAGTCAGTCACCTTAATTGTACCGTCCCGCATCAGCATGATGTTTTGTGGCTTAATGTCCCGGTGGACGATGCCCTTCTCGTGGGCGTGGGTGAGGGCCTGCAGAATTTGCAGGGTAAAGTGCAGAGCGTCCTTCCAGCTGAGGATTTTTTGGTTCTGCCGCTCGATATAGTCCTTCAGGGTTATGCCGTCAATGTATTCCATAACGATCGACTGCACCTTGCCAACGAACGAGACGTCGTACACCTGTACGATATTCGGGTGACTGAGCACGGCTATGGCCTTGCTCTCGTTTTTAAACCGGCGCAGGAACTCGGTGTTGCTCAGGTACTCGTCCCGCAGAATCTTGACAGAAACCAGCCGCTGGTCTATGACATCGTAGGCTTTGTAGACGTTGGCCATGCCGCCCATGCCTATGAGCTCATGAATTTCGTAGCGGCCCTCCAGCTTTTTGCCCAAGTATTTGTCGGCGCGCTCGTCCATATTACGCTCCCTCCTCAGGCTGTGCCGGCTCGCGGCAAATAAGTACGGCGGTTATGTTGTCCCCGCCGCCGCCAATATTTTTGGCGAGCTCAATCAAGTTATCCACGCTGCCGGCTCCCACACTTTTCTCAAGATGGGTGAGCAGGGCAGGGGCGTCCATATTCTCGGATCCGGCGTAGTTGTAAAGGCCGTCGCTACAAAGAAGCAGCACGTCCCCCGGCAAAAACGGGTGCTCGACAAAGTCGGCCTCCACTTGGGGCATAACCCCTACCGCCCGGGTAATAAGGTGACGCTTGGGGTGCTCGGCCGCCTCTTCCTGGGAAATCTCGCCTACGTCCAAGAGCATTTGCACCACAGTGTGGTCTTTGGTAAGCTGCTTCTGCCCTTGGCTGCCAAAATGATAAGCCCGGCTGTCCCCCACCGAGGAGATGTAAACGCTCTCACCGCTGACAACGGCAACCACAAGGGTGGTACCCATTCCCGCACATCCAGGGTTTTGGGCGGCGGTGTCAAAAACCAAGGCGTTGGCTCCGGCGGCTGCGCTCATCATCACGCCTTTAAGTGAGGCCTCGCTCATACCCGGCCGAAGGTCACGTTCAAGGGCCTGGGCCACAAAGTCGGTGGCTGTCTGGGAGGCCAGCTGCCCACAGTCGGTGCCGCCCATGCCGTCGCAAAGCACGCCGTAGCAGAGAAGCTCGCCCAGCACCTTGTACTCGTATTTATCTTGGTTGTTTTTTCGCACAAGGCCGGCGTCGGTGCCGCCGAGGATTGTTAGCATATCTTTGCCTCCCTTGCGAGGAATTCAAATTGCAAGCCTGGTGACGTTTTGGACAACTTGGACTCTTTTTAAGTAGAGTCCAAGCGTCACCCGGACGATTCATTTATTATCATTTGCCCTTCGCCGCAGCTGCCCGCACGCAGCCGCAATGTCCGCGCCCAACTCTCGACGGAGGGTGACCGAGACACCCAGCTGTTCCAGCTTTGTTTGGAAGCCGCGAACCCCAGCCGGGTCAGGCCGGGCGAAATCCCGCTCGCTTACGCTGTTCAGGGGAATCAGGTTTAGGTGACAGTTCTGCCCCTTTAACAGAGCGGCTAGGGCCTGTGCGTCAGCGGGGCTATCGTTCTCCCCGCAAATTAGGCAATATTCAAAGCTTATCCGCCGGCCTGTTTTGGCAAAGTAGTCGCGGCAGGCGGCCATTAGGTCGGCTAGGTTGTGCTTGCGATTTACCGGCATAATTCGGCTGCGGGCCTCGTCGTTTGTAGCGTGAAGGGATATGCTGAGTGTGAGCGGGTAGTTCTTCTTGGCCAACTTGCGGATACCGTCCACCAGCCCGCAGGTGGAGAGCGAGACCCGCCGCAGACTGAGCCCAAAGCCCTCCGGGTGAGAGAGAAGCTCGAGAAAGCGGCAAACGTTCTCGAAGTTATCCAGCGGCTCGCCGATACCCATAAGCACCACCGAGCCGATTTTGTCGGGGATTTCGGTTCCGCCGGAAGCGAGGTCTCGCGCACTGGCGTAGACCTGACCGAGCATCTCCCCGGGGGTTAGGTTGCGGGAAAGGCCGCCCAGCGCCGAGGCGCAGAAGGCGCAGGCCATCCGGCAGCCCACCTGGCTGGAAATACAAAGGCTGTTGCCATGGCGGTGGCGCATCAGCGCACCTTCAACAAAGTCGCCGCCGGTGGCTCCATATAAGTATTTTACCGTACCGTCTATGGATGAAGCAAGCCTTTTTTCAATACTTACCCCGCCGATTTCGCAGGTTTCTTGCAGGCGGACACGCAATGGGCCGGGCAGGTTATGCATCTCGTCAAATGAGGCCGCCAGCTTGCCGTGCAGCCAGCCGAAGATTTGCCCTGCGCGGTAGCCGGGCTCGCCCAGCTCTTTTAGGAAGGCAGCCAGCTCTTCGGGCGTCAGGCCGAGCAGGTCGGTCTTCTGGTCGGTCATTGCCCGCTACACCTGCCTCCTATTGAACTGTAGGGGATGCGCCCCTGCGCATCCCGCCGTTTCATCGTTATATCCTGTTGTTAATTGGGCGGTACGCGCAGGGGCGCGTACCCTACAAATGAAACGCCGCCAGGTAGAAGCCGTCCCCGCCGTACTCGCCAAGCAGAGTGCGGCTGGTTGCCTCGCCAAGCAGGCCGCCAAGAGGGCGGGGGTTAAACTGCGGGTACTCTCGGGCAAAGCGGTCGGTGACACCTGTGTTTTCCGCCGGGCTAAAGGTGCAGGTGGAGTAAAGCAGACTCGCGCCTTCCCGACAATATTGTGCCGAACTTTCCAGTATATTATACTGCACCGTGGAAATATTTGCAAACTCATCCGGGGGTTTGTACTTAATCTCAGGTTTGCGGCGGATAACCCCGTAGCCCGAGCAGGGCACATCGCAGAGCACGGCGTCAAAGGTTCCCAAGTCCGGGTGGTGGGCGCTCATATCCTTGCAGGTAGCCGTTATGCAACTAAGACCCATCTCTTCCGCCCTGCGGGAAATCAGTCCCACCCGCTTCTCGTGGAGGTCGCAGGCGACTAGCTCGCCGGTGTTTTTCATAACTTGTGCTGCAGTGAGAGTTTTGCCGCCAGGGGCAGCGCAGACATCGAGGACGCGCATTCCCGGCCGTAGCCCCAAGGCCGCGACGCAAAGCTGGGAAGAGACATCTTGTACGTGGAACAGCCCCTCCCGGAAGCTTGCAAGCCCTGCTATCGCTCCGGTTGATTCCAGCAACAGACAGTCAGGCAGCTGCCCGTGCGGAGTGGCTTTCACACCCTCGCGCTCGAGGCGGGTGGACAGTGCATGCGTGTCTGTGCGCAAGGTGTTTACCCGCACAGCCACCGGCGGACGGCCCAGGCTCTCGGCCAGAAAGCGGCGGGCGGTGTCTTCGCCATGGCTTTCCAACAGTATCTCGACCAGAGGCGCAGGGCAGGAAAACTCGACACTCAGCTGTTCGGCAAGGCTGCCACCTGCCGGCAATGGTATCGCTTTGCCGGCCCGCAAAAATGCCCGCAGCACCCCGTTGACAAACCCGGCGGCCTGGCCCTTGCCAAGGCCCCGCACAAGCTCGACACTCTCGCCCACAGCGGCGTGGTCGGGTATCTGCATGTACAGCAGCTGGTAAACCCCAACACGGAGCGCGCAGAGCACCTGCGGCGAAAGTTTATGCGGTCGCTGGCTGGAGTGAGCCGCTATGCAGGCGTCCAGGGTTAGCCGCCGCTCTATGACACCATAGAAAAGCGCACCGGCAAAAGCCGCGTCCGCCGGGGGAAAGTCGGCGCGGCGCAGGTGGGTGTCCAGGCTTATGTTAGACCACGCGCCCCGCCGCTCAGCTTGCAGGAGAGCAGTGGCGGCCAGAAGACGGGGGCTGGCTATTTTGTCGGATGATTTGTGCAAAATGTTAACTCCTTGCGTAGCAGAGGTCGATTGTAGGGGACACTTTGGCTGTGCGTATAAAAGTGTCCCTACCGTCCCTATCGTCCCCCGATGTACCATTATTTAACATTTTTGGTGGCGTTGGGGACGGTAGGGACGCTTTTTTTAGCAGAGGATACCGTCCCCCACGCTATGCGGTAATTGGCCGGGGACGCCCGGGTGCGCGTCCCCTACAGTTTATCCAAACTTCTCACTGTCGGCCAGCCCCCGCAGCCCATTCCGCCAAGCCGCACCATCCATCGGCTTCTTCCCCTGTGGCTGGACGCTCAACAGCTCGACCGCACCTTGTCCACAGCCGACAATCAGCCGCTTGTGGTGCAAAATCTCGCCTGGCTGGCCGGAAAAATCAGAGGCCGGCAGGGCCGCGTGAACTTTGAGCATGCCTTCCCCAAACCGCGCCGAGGCCCCGGGGTTCGGGTTTAGGCCGCGCACAAGGTTACAAAAATCCTGGGGAGTTGCCGAGAAATCAAGCTGTCCCATATCCTTATGGATAGGCGGGGCAATGGTGGCTAAGCTGTCATCTTGAGGGGTACGGGGGGGCCTGCCTGTTTCCAACAGAGGTAGGGTCTCTGCTAGCAACTCGGCCCCCATCTGGCTTAGGCGGGCCAGCAGCTGACCGTAGGTCTCCTGTGGCGCAATCTCAGTTTGGCTGGCCAAAATAATATCGCCGGTATCGAGGCCTTCGGCCATATACATGGTGGTCACGCCGGTGATTGTATCCCCGCGAATTAGGCTCCACTGCACGGGAGCCGCGCCCCTCCAGCGTGGGAGCAGGGAGGCATGAACGTTAACACAACCCAACCGCGGCAGCTCCAAAATCTCAATTGGGAGTATGCGGCCGTATGCGACAACGACAATCAGGTCGGGGGCAAGCTCTCTCAAAATCCCCAGCGCCTCACCGTCCCGCAGCTTGGTCGGCTGGTAGACGGGTATATTTTTAGACAGCGCTGCTTGTTTGCCCGGGGGCGGCAGCAGGGACATACCTCTGCCCTTAGGCCGGTCGGGCTGACAAAAGATGCCGCAGACCGTGTGGCCGTCGGCGATAATTCGCTCAAGACAGGGTACTGCAAAGTCGGGTGTACCCATAAAGACGATGCGTAAAGACAAGCTGTGTCGCTCCTCTCAGCGGTGAATATATGCTGACCTTATACCATATACCATAAGCGCAGCGTTGGTATAGTTGCGCATCAAGAGCCGGTTGCCGCTTTAGCGGCGAGGCGTTGCGCATCGTATAATGTCTGCGCCCTTCCGCGGACATTATACCACACTTAGGATTATTTTACCTAACGCCGCAAGATTTTTAACATAATTTTCAGAAATATATGCTATTATAAGGTGTCAAGCCATAGCGCCGGAGGTGCAAAGATGATTGAAGTGTGCGGCATAACAAAAAAGTACGGGAGCAAGTACGCCCTGCGAGACGTCTCCTTCACCGCGCGTGAGGGTGAGATTTTGGGCTTTCTTGGGCCAAACGGCGCGGGCAAGTCCACAACGATGAATATAATCACCGGCTACCTCTCATCCAACGAGGGCACGGTCAAGGTGGGCGGCCACGAGATTTTGCAGGAGCCGCTAAAGGCCAAGACTCTGCTGGGTTACCTGCCCGAACACCCGCCCCTCTACGGGGAAATGACAGTCAAGGAGCAGCTCTGCTTTACTTACGACCTTAGGCGGGTTCGGCTGAACCGGCGTGAGCACATCACCAGATGCTGCGAGCTCGTCCGGATAGAGGACGTCTTTCACCGGCGGATAAAAAATCTCTCCAAGGGGTATCGGCAGCGGGTGGGGTTGGCGTCTGCGCTGATTGGCGACCCGCCCATCCTTATCCTGGACGAGCCCACCGCCGGGCTGGACCCGCAGCAGATTATTGACATGCGCGAGCTCATAAAAGACTTGGGCAAAGAGCGCACGGTGCTGCTCTCCTCGCACATTCTCTCGGAGGTGCAGGCGGTCTGCGAACGCGTACTTGTGCTCAGTAACGGCGTCGTAGTGGCCGACGACAAACCCGCACAGCTTTCTCGCAATTTGAGCGGGGCCGGGCGGGTGATTGCGCGCATTGCCGGGCCGCCAGATGAGGTGTTGCAGACGCTGCAAGGCCTTCCCAGCCTAGCCCTCGCGGAGGATTTGGGCTCTATCGAAGAGGGTAGCCACGACTGGGCGCTAAGAGCCAAAGAGGGTGCAGACCTGCGCAGAGAGCTGTTTTTTGCCCTGGCGCAAAAGGGGTGGCCGCTGCTCTGTTTACGCAGTGATGAGATGAGTTTGGAAGATGTATTTTTGCAACTGACTAAGGGCGAGGACGGTTGATTTAAGAGCATCTTTATATACTGCACAAAGCAGGTGGAGTGGTGCAAAAAGAATTACCGAAAAGAAAAAGCATTAGACTGAAAAATTATGACTATTCGCAGTCAGGTGCGTATTTTATTACGGTCTGTGTTAAGGGAGGACATGAGATGCTTGCGCGCATCGTAGGGGCGGGGTTCCATCCCCGCCCGTCTGTAACGTTGACCGATTTAGGTACCGAAGTGCAGAGGGCAATTAAATACATTAATGCAAATACTAAAAACATTGAAATACCCAAATATACAATTATGCCCAACCACGTACACATGATTATTGCCCTCAATACAGTAGAGCATATTGGCGAATGCGCGGTCGGGCATGGAAGCCCGACCCTACAAGACGTGGTTGGGAGAATTAAATCCTACACAGCAAAAAAATGGAGTGAAATGTGTAATACGCCACACCAGACGTTTTGGCAGCGCTCCTTCCATGACCACATTATTCACAACGAAGCCGACTACCGGCGAATCTGGCAATACATCGACCAAAACCCCTCAAGCTGGGCCGATGATTGCTACTACAGAAAATAAACACTATCCTAGAATATAGCCACTGTTTTTGATTGACTGCTAAAGGAGAGATGCCTAATGCTCGCCATAATGCGCCGCGAACTCGCGGTTTACTTCCGCTCCCCTGTCGGGTATATATTTCTTGCCGTGTTTTACTTCTTCGCCGGGTACTTTTTCTTTGCCAGCAACCTGTTCGGAATGAACGCCGACCTTGGCGGAGTATTCGGCGGGATGTACACTCTGCTGCTCTTTCTCATCCCGATCTTGACCATGCGGCTGCTCAGCGAGGAGCGGGGGAAAAAGACCGAACAGGCTCTGCTCACAGCACCGGTAACCTTGACCGGTATGGTGATTGGCAAATACCTGGCCGCTGTGGCTGTCTTCGCTATTGGGTTGTCGGTCACCCTGGTATATGCCCTGGTTATCGCCACCATGGCCAGCCCAAACTGGGCGATGGTTTTCGGCAACCTGATTGCCACCCTGCTGTTGGGGATGGCGCTCATAGCTATCGGCGTCTTTATCTCGTCCCTCACCGAGAACCAGGTTATTGCGGCTGTGGGCGGGTTTGGCGTCGGCCTGGGCTTTTTGCTTCTGGGCGCGCTGCAAGCAGTCTTTACTGGAGCGCTGGGCGATATTATCGGGGCGGTCTCGTTCCACGAGCGGTACCACAGGTTTTCTCTGGGAATTTTCCGCTTCGAGGATATCCTGTTCTTCGTCAGCGTCGCGGCGGTCTTCTTGTTCTTAAGCGTGCGCGTGTTTGAGAAAAGGCGGTGGAGCTGATGCGGGAGAAAGCTCAGGCGATGTTCACCAGCCGCGCCTTCCGGCAGGGGAGTGTAGCCAGTGCGATTACCGTTGTGGCAGTGGCACTCGTGCTCGTGCTCAACCTGTTTGTAGGTGCACTTGCGCAGCGACATCAGTGGCGGTTGGACCTCACCGCCGATCGGGCCTTTGTGTTGACCGACCAGAGCCGGGAGTTCCTGGCCGAATTAGAGGTTGACGTCACCATCTACATCCTCACACCCGAGACTACCTTGACCGCGTCCGGGGATTACTTCTTCCAGGCCAACGAAGTTATCCGCCAGTATGCCGCCCTCTCGCCACGCATAACTTTGGAGTACATCGACCTTACCAGGCAGCCAGCTTTCGCCGCACGGTTCCCACAGTTCCAGCTGGGCGCGCATACCATTCTTCTGGTCAGCGGGGAGCGGGTTGAGCCTATAAGCATCTTCGATCTCTTCAACATAGAGACCGACCAGTTCGGCAGCTGGATAGCATCCTCCCGGGCCGAGCAAGTGTTAACCGGCGCCCTGCTATTCTTGAGCATGGAGGAGCTGACAACAGTGGGCGTGCTAACCGGTTTCGGCAAGCCGGAGCCGAGCGCCCTTGTCGCCCTGCTCGAAACCAACCGCTACCGGGTGGTCTCCCTAAACCCGCTAACCCAGGAGATTGACCCGGCAGTGAGTATGCTAGTGATAAACGCACCCACCACCGACTACCCCGAGCATCTCATAGCCACCCTGGAGCGATTTTTGCAGAGCGAGCGGGAAACGTCCATCCTCTACTTTGCCAGCGTGGGTCAGCCCGAGCTGCCAAATCTAGAGGCATTCCTGGCCGACTGGGGGATAGTTGTCGGGCAGGGGGTTGTCCATCAGACCGACCTCAACATGACCTGGCGGAGCAGCCCTCATATGTCGGCGGTGAACTACACCGAGGCGGTCTTTGCCCGCCACGCTCTGGGCTTCAACTCTATTATGCCAAACGCACGCCCCCTGGACGTCGCGTTTGTCGAGCGAGGAGCTCGTGTCTTGAGCGCGCCGCTGGTTTTCAACGAGAGCGCGGTTGTAATGCCCCTAGATGCCGACGAGAGCTGGTCTCCCGCAGCCGAAAGCGAGCGCGGGCCTTTCAACGCCCTGACCATCAGCCAGGAGTGGGCGCTCTTGCCGGGCGGCAGCGAGCAAGTATCGACCTTGGCAGTCTTCGCTTCCGCCGATTTTATCGATGTCAACATGCTGATAAACCCATACACCGGCAACGCGCAGTATATGCTTGGGTTTGTGGGCACCCTCACCGGCCAGGAAATTGACCTGGCCATCGCGCCCTCGGTTATCGGCCTCTCTCCGCTGCCTGTCACAGATTTTCAGGTGATGGTCTACGGGATACTGCTGGTAATTGTGCTGCCGCTGGCCGTTGTGTTGGCAGGTACCGCGGTGTTCCTCAGGCGGCGGTATATGTAACCAAGTCAATCTAATTTATTTACGTAATTTTCACAATAATTATGTAGGGGCGATTTTTAATCGCCCGCGGTTTACTGTAAACCTGTCGTTGTAGGGGTCGTGCACCTGCGCGACCCGCCTCTCCCCACGAACCCGTCATTGTCGGTGCCGCACCCCTGTGCGTCCCGCAAATCTCCACAAACCTAACGCTGTAGGGGCGGGATTCTCCCGCCCGCGTACCTCGCTGAGCATTGGTGAGATAGGCAAGGTCTAGGTCAAGGACTGAATATTAAATCAGCCCGCAGGCTGATTAAGATTATGTCCTTGACCTGGAACTTGACCTTAAGGTACACAGGCGGGATGACCCCGCCCCTACAATGGTAGGTCTGTAGGGAAAGTTAGGGTGCGCGGGTTCGTGGAGAAAGGCGATACACGCAGGGGCGCGGCCCCTACAATCCGTGTATACTGATGTAATTTTAGATTGACGTGTATATGAATCTTGACAACGGCAATCCAGCCCGATAAACTAAGTTCACCAGACTAAGCAGGGAGCCTTTTGATGGAACAGATAAATATACACGCGGCAAAAACAAGGGGCCACGCGGGTATCTTGTCGCTACTTTGCCGCCCCTGCACAAAGACCCGTTTGACCGGATTTTACTCGCGGGGGCTATGTCTGAGGGGATACCGCTTTTGACCTCTGACAAGACCCTGGCCCGGTATCCCAGCTCAGTGATTTACGTTGGAACCTAGGAGGCCACCTTGAAAAAAAATTATATCGCCATTGGGCTGATGTGCACGCTTGTCGCCGCCCTTGGCTTGGGACTTTACTTCCTGCGGGAGGAAGTCGCCCAACCCGAGCTCGGCGGCCCCGCGCCTGTGACCTACCTATTCCGGTACACCCGTCCGCCGCTCTCTGTCCGGCTGGAGGGGCCGGGGCAGGAGCCGTATACCCTGGCGCGGCTGGGCTATGACCCTGAGCGCAACCTTGTGACAGACGCCACTATCCCGGAGATGGAGGGCTTACCACTCGACGATGCTCGGGTAAACGCTGTAATAAGCGCGTCGCGCAGCCTGACTTACCTCGAATTGGTCGGTGACGACATCAACGACCTAAACCCCTTTGGGCTGGCCGAGCCCCGTGGCAGGGCCAGCCTGGATTTTGAGGAGCTAGGCGTGCGCACCATACTTATCGGGGGCGTCGCCCCCGGCAATGTCGGGGTCTATATCCAGCTGGAAGGGGACACCGCAGTCTACCTTACCCCAATTCACGGGATGGATAACTTCCTGCTCTCGCCTCTGGATTACCTCGATATGAATGTCACCCCGCTGATGAGCTGGCCGCCGAACTTTGACTCGATGGCGCTGTCCGGTCAGGTGCGTGAGCACGCGGGCGAGATTTTGATTCTAGCCGCCGGCGAAGGAGAGTACCGGCTGACCGCACCGCTCGAGCACGAACTCAGTCCAATTTACGCGCCGGGCGTAATTCACTCGGGCTTCGGGATAGTTGCAGCAGGCGTGGCTATGACCCACCCCGCAACCGAGGACTTGGAAATGCTGGGGCTCTACCCGGCATGGTCGACCCTGACGGTGGAGGGCGGGGAGCGGGGCGGCTTTACCCTGCATTCTAGCCAACCGGACGAGGGCAGCGTGGTCTTCCTCCACCGGGAGGGTGTACCGGTAGTTTACATGGCCTCCGGGCACGACATGCCCTGGTTGGACATTCAATTTTACCAGCTGATGAACCCGTTTGTGCCGGCGCCGATACTGGAGGAGTTGGCGCGGCTCCAGGTCACCGTGCTCGAGCCGGAAGGCGGGTCTATCTACCACTTCCGAAGCGGTGCGCTGGAAGCTGAAGGCTTCAGGGAATTCTACACCGAGCTCATTTCGACCGTCCTTGAGTTCCCGCGGCAACCAGCTGGGCCGGGCGAGCGTGTAATTATCGTCAACTTCACGCCGCGTGGCGGGGAAGCCAGCAGTGTGTATTTTTTTACTTCCGAAGTGCCGCTGCGGCATTATGTCCGGGTAGATGATGGGCCAGTCTTTCTAACGCCATCGCTGCATATAGAGCAGGTGCTCGCGCAAGCTGACGAGCTGGCAGACGAAGTGTTGACGTTCGTTGGTCGTCCCGACCTATGGATTATCGATCAGCTCGACACAATGAATTGACATTCACGTTTGAACAATCTACAATAGTTGCAAGATACTTTTGAGGTGAACACAATGACAATAAACCAAACCCTGGCCACCGAACTCGGCCTTGAGCTCTGGCAAGTGGAAAACACCGTTAGCCTTATTGACGAAGGCGCGACCATCCCATTCATCGCCCGCTACCGCAAGGAGGTCACCGGCTCGCTGGATGACACCATACTGCGTGACCTTTCCGAGCGGCTGACCTACCTGCAAAACCTTGCAAAGCGCAAGGAAGAAGTCATCGGCTCGATTGAACAGCAAGGAAAGCTGACCGATGAGCTTCGCGCCGCCATATCCGCCGCGGCCACCCTAGCTGCGGTTGAAGATTTATACCGTCCGTATAAACAGAAGCGAAAGACCAGGGCTTCGGTGGCACGGGAGCGTGGGCTTGAGCCCCTGGCGCAGGTACTCTTGGCCCAGGAGAAAAATATGCCCGAGCCACTTGTACTGGCGGCAGACTACATCGACGAGGAGAAGGGCGTGCCCAACGCCCAGAGCGCACTTAACGGCGCCAAGGACATTGTGGCCGAAGAGATGTCCGACAGCGCCGAGATTCGCGGCAAGCTGCGCGAATACCTTGGCCGTGCCTGCGAGATAAAAACCAGCGCCGCCAAAGACGAAGACAGTGTATACTCAATGTATTACGACTACCAGGAACCCTATGCCAAGCTGCCCGGCCACCGGGTTCTGGCTATCAACCGCGGCGAGCGGGAGGGCTTTCTCAAGGTGGGACTGCTGGCCGAGAAAAACGAGTGCATGGGATTCATCTATGATGCTATGCTAAAGGGTCCCTCGCCTGCCCGTGAAGTGTTGGTTGAGGCGCTGGAGGACGGATTTTCTCGGCTGCTCTTTCCCTCGCTGGAGAACGAGTTGCGCTCTATGCTCAGCGAGCGTGCAGCCCTGGGCGCGATTGATGTATTCAAGGCCAACCTGGAACAATTGTTGATGCAGCCGCCTCTCAAAGATCGGGTGGTGCTGGGCCTTGACCCCGCCTACCGCACCGGCTGTAAAATCGCGGTGGTGGATGCAACCGGCAAGGTGCTGGCCACCACAGTTATCTACCCCACCCCACCACAGAACAAGGTTGCCGAGGCCAAAAAAACACTCGCCGGGCTGATAAAACAGCACGGGGTGAGCGTAATCTCGATCGGAAATGGCACGGCGAGTGGAGAAAGCGAACGCTTTGTGGCCGAGCTTATAGGCGAGCTGCCCGAACACACCCTGAGCTATATGGTGGTCAGCGAGGCGGGAGCGTCGGTCTATTCGGCGTCTAAGCTGGCGGCTGAGGAATTCCCGGAATTTGACGTCAGCCTGCGCAGCGCTGTCTCAATCGCTCGGCGTATTCAAGACCCGCTGGCCGAGCTCGTCAAGATCGACCCCAAGGCTATCGGCGTCGGTCAGTACCAGCACGATATGCCAGCCCAAAAATTAGACGATTCCCTAGGCGGAGTGGTTGAGGACTGCGTGAACAACGTCGGCGTCGACCTCAACACAGCCTCCCACAGCTTGCTCTCTTACGTCTCCGGGGTGAACAAGACTGTGGCTAAGAACATTGTAGCTTACCGGGAAGAGAACGGCCCCTTTGGCGGGCGTGCCGGGCTGCTAAAAGTTCCCAAACTGGGCAAAAAAGCCTATGAACAGTGCGCCGGCTTCCTACGGGTAAAGGGCGCGGAGAATATACTCGACAATACCGGAGTTCACCCGGAAAGCTATAAGGCGGCTAAGGTACTGCTGGCGGCTTGCAACTTCACACTCGCGGATGTAAAAAGCGGCGGACTCACTGAGATGCGTGGGCGGGTAGGCAAGACCGGACTGGGCAGCCTGGCAGCCACCGCCGGGGTGGGCGAGCCAACCCTTAAAGATATAATAGACGAGCTGTTAAAACCAGGGCGCGATCCCCGGGACGAGCTGCCGCCGCCACTGCTTCGCCACGACGTCCTCTCGATGGAAGATCTCGAGCCTGAGATGATTCTCTCGGGCACCGTGCGCAATATAACAGACTTTGGTGCCTTCGTGGACGTCGGCGTCCACCAGGATGGGCTGGTGCATATCTCCCGCCTGGCCGATCGGTTTATCAAACACCCGCTGGACGCGGTAAAAGTCGGGCAGGTGGTCAAGGTCAAGGTGCTTGAGGTTGACCAGGGCAAGAAGCGGATATCGCTAACCATGAAGGGAGTGCCGCAGGAGGGGTAGGGGACAATGGCAACCGTACCTAGTCAAAAAATTAAGGGACGATCACCATCGTCCCCTACAATTCACATGATATAACACTGTTCGTGGAATTTTTTGGCAATAATGGGACAGAATAGATATTAGAGGTTAGAGAAGAACTGCAGAAGCCCTTCCTGCCTCCTACATCTATGTTGGGAGTTGGATAAGTTATGAGCAAGTATCTTATTCGGTACCTTATTTTTTGGGCGCCGGCTATTTTGTCGGCCTATTTCTTAACGCCCCAGAGCACCACTTTACTACAAGTTGCCCAGTGGTTCTTCGGGTTCTTTATGCTGTTTGGTTGGGCGATGAATACCGGTATGGCCGCTTACAGCTATCCCAAGCAGTCCATCACGTTTATTCTGGCTTACTTCGGGGTGAATGCTCTGCTCATCACTCGGCTTGTAAACACGTCTTACAGCTCGTCCGGCTATGTTGTTTTAGACACAGTGGCGGGGGCGTTTACCTATCGACCACTGTACATGCTTTACGGGGCGCTAGAAGCATCTAACTTCCGGGAAATGTTGATAGTTGGCATTGTCGCGGGATGCTGTGTGGTTGGGTTTGTCTGGGGTGTGCTTCACCGTCAGGTTAAACCAGACCCTTACCGGCCAACGTTTATTCGGTAGTTGTTTAAAATATGGAAGCCAGAAGCGGAGAAGTGGATTCTCGCCTCTGGCTTCTTGTTTTTGGCTCTCAGCTTATCAAAGGCTTGTCCGTTGCAGGGGCGGCCATTGGCCGTCCGGGTCATTAAGGTCAAGTTTCAGTTCCAGGTTAAGACCAAATCTTAAATCAGCCTGCGGACTGGGATTTTGGTGCCGCTCATGCCACGGAGGCACTTACTCTTTGTTTCGGCCAAGGAGTAAGCAGAAAGTGACTTAAGGGGCGCAGGGGCTTCTCGGTAATAAAAGAACGACACCCCATAAAGAGGTGCCGCCGTATTCCACGAGAAAACCCGTGTATCGCAATTGTCTATACCATCGGCACATCGTAATCTCTGCCGTAAACAACCCCTGGCTCTATTTCGCCGTACAGGTACGCAATCAACTCGGAGACAGTCACCAGCCTGTATCCCTCTTCGATTAGCCGGGGAATAACGCGCTCCATTGCCTGCGCGGTGGTGGCGTAAATGTCGTGCATAACTATTATATCGCCGTTCTGTATCGTGCTCATGATGTGGTCGTATATATGGTCGGCGTCGCGGTTTTCCCAGTCGCGCGGGTCGAGAGTCCAGTTTATTATCGCGTAGCCCATACGTTGCGAGACCTGTCGCACCAACTCGTTTGTCCGGCCATAAGGCGGGCGATAAATTCTGGGCGAGCTTCCGACAAATGGAGCAATCGCTTCGCTGGCGGATTTGATCTGCCAAGCTATTTCGTCCTCGGTCAGCAGGCTGAAGTCCTGGTGGTTCCAGCTGTGGCCGGCTATCTCGTTGCCCAGCCGGACTGCCCGCTCCATGGTGCTCCGGTGGTTTTCCACCCGGTAGCCCAGCACAAAAAATGTGGCGGCTCCGCCGTGCTCTTCAAGGACATCTAGAATGCGGCTTGTGTGCTGGTGGGGGCCGTCGTCAAAGGTGAGGGCAACTATCTTTTCCCCTTCCTGCAATGGCGAGCGAACCATCTGCACTTCTCCGCTGCTTGCCGGCGGCTGTTCGGGTTCTTCCAAAAGTGGCGGGCTGTTTAAGTAGTACCGCTCATGTTTAGGCGGGTTATCTTCCGCAAGAGGCACTATGGGCAAGCTGCCCTGCCCCGGCGTTCGCGCGGCGCACCCCGCAAACACCACAAAAATAAGCACCAAAGACATCGCCAAAAGCTTCCTCACAACAAACCGCCCCCTTGACCACCTGGTCATCATGATATGTGCTAGTGTAGTTTATGCACAGGACGCGGTTTTAACCAGGTGTAGGAACTGCTGGCACGCCGTCGGCGCAAACTTATACTTTCCTGGAAATATTATCACGTGTACAATCGCATTGTCAAGGTAAGCAGATGCAAGTTTTCCCTTTGTTAACACATAATTCATCTGTCAAAATGTGGGTTTATCTTACGCTCGGCAGCCCAGGGTGCTGCCTTTGCGCACACCTTTTTGCCGAGATATACTTATTTCCCGCAAAAATTGTGCAAACCCATACATTTTAGCTTGTATGTTGCTTTGGAAATTGATATAATTGATGTATTCGGGCCTGGCCGGCAAATGGTTGTTCGCGGTTTGCGGCGGTGGCAACACTGAAAGGAGCAAGGTTATGAAGCAATACCCAGCGGAAAGTATTCGCAACGTTGCGTTTGCGGGCCACGCAGGAAGTGGCAAAACCTCTTTGGGAGAGGCGTTGCTGTTCAGAGCCGGCGAGACCGACCGGCTTGGCAAGATTGCCGAGGGCAACACCACTTTTGACTTTGACCCGGAAGAAATAAAGAGGCAGAACTCGGTGTCCTCGGCCGTTTGCCCCTTTATTTGGGATAACGTTAAGGTAAACCTTATCGACACTCCCGGCCTGTTCGACTTTGCGGGCGGTATGTGCGAGGGCGTGCGCGCGGCCGAAGGCGTGGTCATCGTGCTCTCGGCAAAGTCCGGGGTGCAGGTTGGTGCCTATAAGGCAAACGACCTGGCAAGCCAGATGGGCAAGTCTAGGATGTTCTTCGTAAACCAGATGGACGCCGAAAACGCCGACTTCTACAAAGTACTCGGCGAACTCAAAGAAGCCTTTGGCGCGTCGGTATGCCCCATCGTGGTGCCGGTGATGAAGGACGAAAAAGTCGAGTGCTACGTCGATCTCATAGAGAAAAAGGCGTATACCTATTCGGGCAAGGGTGAGCGCAAAGAAGCTCCAATGCCCGAGTCTATTGAGCTAGAGGAGCTCAGCACCGCCATCTCCGAAGCTGTGGCGGAGACTGACGAAACACTTATGGAAAAATTCTTCGAGGGTGAGGCATTCACCAAGGAAGAGATTATAAAAGGCCTGCGTAAGGGAGTCAAGGACGGAATCGTCATCCCTGTTCTCTGTGGCTCGGGCGTCACTCTTGACGGTGTTGACCTGCTGCTGGACTGCGTTGTCAACAACCTGCCCAGCGCGGCCGACAGTGCCGGCGAGACCGCGAAAGACGCTGGCGACAAAGAAGTTGAGGTACCATGCGCTGCCGACGCACCCCTTGCGGCATACATCTTTAAGACAGTGGCCGACCCGTTTGTGGGCAAGCTCTCTTATGTCAAGGTGGTTGCCGGAAAGCTCAGCGGTGAGCTGCAACCCCTGAATACCCGCACCGGGCAACCCGAGCGCCTGGGCAAAATCATCTGCGTCAAGGGCAAAAAGCAGGAAGAAGCCGGCGTGCTGACTGCGGGTGACATAGGCGCTATAACAAAGCTGGGCGACACCGTTACCGGTGACTGCTTGTGCGACCCCAAGCGCCCGCTGACCTTCTCCGGGGTTAAGTTCCCACACGCTACTCTGTCGATGGCAGTCAAGGTCAAGAACAAAGGGGACGAGGGCAAAGTGGCTGGCGGTATGCAGCGCCTGATGGAAGAAGACCCTTCCCTGTCCTTCGAGCAAAACTCCGAGACCAGGCAGCAGCTGATTGCAGGCCTGGGCGAGCAACACCTCGACATGGCCACATCCAAGCTCAAGGCCAAGTTCGGCGTGGATATAGAACTCATTGCCCCACGTGTGCCCTACCGCGAGACTATCCGCAAAAAAATCTCCATCCAAGGCAAACACAAAAAGCAAACCGGCGGCAGCGGACAGTTCGGTGACGTCCATATCGAGTTTGAGCCTTACGATGGTAAGGAGCTGCTCTTCGAGACCCGTGTGGTCGGTGGTTCGGTACCCAAAAACTTCTTCCCCGCGGTCGAAAAGGGGCTCCAGGACGCGGTACGCAAAGGGGTTATCGCCGGATACCCGGTGGTCGGCCTGAAGGCTACACTCTACGACGGTTCCTACCACGCGGTCGACTCGTCTGAAATGGCCTTTAAGCTGGCGGCGGGCGTGGCATACAGAGAAGGAATGCCCAAAGCATCCCCTGTCCTGCTTGAGCCAATCGGCAACCTCAAGGCACAGGTGCCAGACTCCAACACCGGCGACATCATGGGCGAGCTCAACAAACGCCGTGGCCGCGTACTTGGCATGAACCCGCTGGAAAACGGAATGCAAGAAGTCGAAGGTGAGGCTCCAATGAGCGAGATGCACGACTTTACCACCTTCCTGCGCTCGACCACCCAGGGCCGCGGCTCGTTTATTTTCACCTTCGAGCGATATGAGCAGCTGCCCCAGATGCTGGAAGACGCTGTGAAGGAAGACGCCAAGAAGATGAACGAAGAGGACTAATCCCCACGCAGGGCGTGACAACGTACATTGAGGACGCGCGCCTTTATTTGGTGCGCGTCTTTGGCTGCTAGGGAGGGTAACGGGTGAATAACGACAACAAGCCCCAAAGATCAAAGGCCCCGGGTGGCAGAGTACTCAGGATTGCGGGCGTATTGCTTGTCGTCAAATGCGGCTTCTGGGGCTACTTTTCAATTGGCCTATTAGGTAATTTAGCTGTTTTCTTTTTCGCCGCTTTTGGTGTCGTATCACTTTTTGTCGTGGGAATATTTGGCATAATTTACTCCAACAATATAAGCAAGTCGACTCTGCTGAGGCTTCTGGGCAGCTGTTTGTTGGTTTTTGTGCTAATTTGCTTCGCGGTGCCGTTGATGTTTATAGCCCATTACGGTGGAGCGTTAGTATTAATTTTTTTGGCTATGCTTGTGTCGCCGATTGCGCTGTACATATATGGCGCACACAAAAACCTCAAGAAGAAAGTGGAAACCGACCAGTGTAATGAAACGCCTGACCGACAGGGTTAACTATTGTAGAACAACGTCTGTGACGACATAAATATATGGAGGACACCACCTTGAACCAAGACGCCGTGCTGGATCGGATTGTAGAAAATGTTGAGCGGGTAATTGTAGACAAGCGCTACCAGATCGAGCTGACTCTTATAACGCTGCTCTGCAGGGGACATCTGCTCATAGAGGATGTGCCGGGCGTGGGTAAGACAAGCCTGGCGTCGGCGTTGGCGCGGTCTTTGAGCTGCTCGTTTCAGCGCATACAGTTTACGCCCGACATAATGCCGGCGGACATAACCGGTTTTTCGGTCTTTAACCCCAAAACCGGGGACTTTGACTTTAAGCCTGGAGCAATCCTCAGCCAGATAGTGCTGGCCGACGAGATCAACCGCACCTCCCCCAAAACCCAGAGCAGCCTGCTCGAGGCCATGGAGGAAAAGCAGGTGACCGTCGACGGCAAAACATACCGGATTAAAGATCCATTTATGGTGCTTGCTACCCAGAACCCGGTTGAGTACCTGGGCACCTACCCACTGCCCGAGGCCCAGATGGACCGCTTCTTGATGCGGATTTCCCTGGGCTACCCAGGCCTTGTTGAAGAGATGCGCATGCTCGGCCGGATGGGCAAGGGCTCCCCTTTGCAGAGCCTGCGCGCAGTGGTGTCAGGGGAAGACATAGTTGCCCTGCAGCAGCAAGCCGCCGAAGTACACGTGGAGAACATGGTGAGCGAGTATATTGTGGCCCTTGTACGCCACACCCGCGAGAACCCGTTTGTCTCTCTGGGGGCAAGCCCGCGGGCGTCAATCGGATTGTACCGGGCGGCCCAAGCCTGGGCTATGTACAGCGGTCGGGATTACGTCCTGCCCGACGACGTAATCGAGATGGCGCCCCATGTGCTCGAACACCGGATAGTCCTAACCCAGGAGAGCCGGCTGAAAAAGCAAACACAGCGAGAGATAGTCCGCATGGCCATAGAAGAGGTCGCAGCACCCATTGCGCGTAGGTGGTGAGGCAAATCCGTAGGGCGGGGCCATCCCGCATGACCGGTACGATCCAACTTTTGTCTATATACGCGGGCGGGAGAATCCCGCCCCTACAATCTCTGCCATTTGAAACCGGAGCAGACACATGCTTAAAACAAGGCTACTTTTCATAGCGGCCCTTATCGCGGCGGCATTGCTGGCGATAGGGTACGAGGACACAAACGCGGGGTTCACGTTGCTCTATGCCCTGCTTATTTTGTGCGCAATTTGCGGTTTTTCGGTGGCTGTTGCGGGCAGCTGTCTTTACATTGAGCAGCGCGCCGGCGAAGACGTGGTCTTCAAGGGTGAGCCCATCAGATACGAGATTAGCCTGCGCAACAAGGGGCCGTTTATCTACCACGGGGCGGTTTACCGCTTTTTCAGCTCCGAAGTGATTGAGATGAGGGGCGATGCCGCCCTTGGTATATGCGAACCTTTTGGCAAGCAAAAGCGCGGCTACACGGTTAGTGTTCCCTACCGCGGGGTGTACTCCCTGGGACTTGAGAGCGTGACCGTCACCGATATGTTGGGGCTGTTTTCTCGCACTATAAAGAACAAGAAAACCCTGCGCCTGACCGTCTTCCCCGAGCGGGAGGCGGACTTTGCCCTGTCTATGCGCAACGAGCCTTTGGACACTGCGCGCAACCGCGATATATTCAACGAGGACTACACCGCCATAGCCGACCTGCGCAAATACGCCCCGGCGGATAGCTTGCGCAAAATCCACTGGAAGCTCTCGGCCAAGCGGGGGGAGCTCATCGTAAAAAACTTCCAGAATTTTGAGCCCGAGCGCACTATCCTGCTGTTGGACACCGCGAAAATTGACTTGCCAACAAAAGAGCGGGCCGCATTTGAAGACAAGATGGTCTCCTACGCTGCCTCGGCGGTGGACTTCTGTGCCCGTGCCAAAGTGCCGACCAGCCTTGTCTACGGCCAGCCCGGCATAGAAGAGACGGTCGTGGGTGCCCCGGAAGAGACCGACGGCCTATATTCCCTGCTGGCGAGGATAGAGTTCGAGCGGTATCGCTCGCCAATTTACGAGATGCGCTCAGTGCCAGGGTCTTACAACATCGTGGCTTTTATCTCGTCGCTGAATGAGCAGAGCAGCGCTGCCTTGCGGGAGCTCTGTTTCCTTGGGCACAGCCTGACCATTTACCTGTTCGAGAGTGAGCTGCGTCCGGTGGGCGCGCTGGGCGAACATCTTATAGAGGAGCTGCGCGGTACCGGCGTGGCCGTGACCCTTATAGGCGTGGACAAACCTGACCAGCCGGCCGGAGAGGAGGGTGGCGCTGCATGAAAAACAAGCCTAAAAGCAAAGTCTCCGGCAAAATAGCCGAGGTTGCGTTCTTTACTATGGTTGGTGCACTGTACGCCTGGGCGCTCTCCGAGAGTGTGCTGGCCGCTACGGTTTTGGGCGTGCCATCTTTGCGGCTGTTCATTATGTGCGCGGGCTTTGTAGTTTTGCTTAACCTGGTGTTTTGGGGCAAGTACACGGCCATTGGAGCAGCCGGTTTGTTGGTAATCGGAGCTATTGTAACATTTGCTTTCCTGCACATGCGGGGTTTTGAAGTCGGCTGGTTTGTTGCCCTGCAGGAGAACGTAGACGGGCTCGTCGCTTTCACCAGAGACCAAGCTCCCTACCGGGAAGAGTTCTCAAACCTTGCCAGCCTGGGGGTAGCCTTTCTCTTTAGCTTTGTAACCGTGCTCAATACCCGGCTGCATTTGGGGTTCCTTTCCCTAGCCCTGATGGCACTGGGCGTTATCGCCGTGCCGATACATATGGGCTGGGACCGTTCGGACATGGCGATAGTCGCAATGTTGTTCTGTCTGCTGGCTCTGCTGGCTAAGCGGCTTTACCTGACCGCGCAACGTGGCCAGAACGAGCAGAGCGCCCCCGCCGCTCGCTACGGGCTGATGCTTCTTCCGCTCTGCCTGCTGCTTTTTGGAGTAGGCTGGGCCCTGCCAAAACCGGACGCCGAAGCTGTGGAAGCCCTCAGCTTGCCTGATGTCACCGGGGCGATGAGCAACATTATGCACACCTTTACCCCGGAGCAGACCATGTCATTCACCAGCGATGGCCAGCGCCTGGGCGGGCCGGTAACCCCCAACGACCTGGTGGTGATGATAGTCGAAGCCGACGAGCGCCTTTACCTCGCCGGGGCCGTGCGGGACTACTACACCGGCGATGCCTGGCTCTCGACAATGCCGGCAAAAGAGCGGCTAATTCCGGGCGAGAACGGAGTATTTGACACCAACCCATACTCCGGAGCTATGCGCACAATCCACACTCAGCTCCGCCGCTCTTTGAACCGCCCCCTGCGGGAAGTGACTATAACGACCATGGATGTGCGCACCGACGCCATCTTCACCCCGCCATTCCACCAGACGCTGGAAGTTACTCCTCACGTGCAAATAGAGCAGAACATTCATGGCAATATGCGCGGCGCAAGGGTGCTCCCCCAGGAAGTAAGCTACACCCAGCTTTACATTTCCTGGGATATGCGCAGCAGCTACTTTTCGGGCATTTTGCGCGGTGCCTCGGGACGACTTGATACCGACGAGCTGGCAATTTTCCTGCAGCTGCCGGACACTCTGCCCGACCGTGTGGGCGACCTGGCTCGAGAGATTACTGCTGGGGCGCAGACAAACTACGACAGGCTGCGCATGATAGAGAGCTACTTGGCCGATTTCCCCTACACACTGGAAGCTATGACGCTGCCCGAGGGCGAGGATTTTGTCGACCACTTTCTCTTTACTGCCAGGGAGGGATACTGTGTACACTACGCTTCCGCGATGGTGGTTATGGCGCGGACTCTTGGCATTCCCGCCCGCTTTGTGGAGGGCTTTATAACCCCGGAACTCCGCGCGGGCGACAACAGGTTCTGGGTGACCAACCGCCAGGCCCACGCCTGGGTAGAGGCCTACTTCCCCGGGTTCGGCTGGGCGATGTTCGAGCCCACCGCCGTATACAACCTGAACTGGGACAACCCCAACATAGGCGCGCCGGTATTCGTGCCCCTGCCGGACGAGCCTATGGTGGATATGAGCGACCTACCGAACTGGCGGGACTACATCGACGTTCCAGAGGACGAGCCCGACGTTGTTGGCCAATACGCCGACGAGGGTGGCGCTTCCCCCTGGGTAACGGCCATTATTCTGCTGGTTCTTGTGGGCGTCGGCGTCATTGTCGGTCTAAAGCTTACCGCCCGGTACCGCTCCAAACAGCGGGGCCTTGAGAACATGCCCAACCGGGAAGCCGTTGTGGCCCTTTTTGCCTCGACTTTGAACGCGGCCGGGGCAGTTGGTTGCCCAATTTCTCCCGGCGAGACCGCCCTTGGGTACGCGGGCAGAACATCTCGGGAACCTGTCTTTGTGGGCCTGGGTGTGGATATTAAGCAGCTGGCCGGACTGTATTCCAGAGCTGCCTATAGCAACCACGAAATTACGCCATACGAGCGAGTCGCTGCGCTAAAGGCCCGGGATAAAGTTGTGAGCTGGCTGAAGGCCGCGCCGCGAAACCTGCCCAGGTATTTTGTAGACCGGTACTTGCTGCTGCGGTATTAATGGTAGAAAAACCGACAGGGGACGCTCACACGAGCGTCCCGCTATTTTTCTCTGGATAATGTATAGCTGACGAACTTTAAAATTGCTCTGGGAGTTGGGTTGTTTTGCTTTCGGTCAAGGCTGAATTTTAAATCAGCCTGTGGGCTGGAATTAAGCCCCCACCCACCCCCGCATAACATCCGGCCTCGCTGGTCGAAATTTTGCCCGGGTTGCCGCTTCGTATTTGTAATGCACTGACAATACCGGGCAAAATCTTATGTTTATGAGGTCACCAAACGCCCGGCAATCATGGAGCAGGCCTTGAACCGGCAGGTTGAATCCAGGCCGTTGGGCCGACATCGAACTTACCCAGCTGCTATGCGAGCCCGGGTTTAGAGTAAGGAATTCTCGCGGTGAGATGTTCACTGTTAACGACGCCTCTGTTGACAAGCCGGGAGCTAGCAAGAATAACATACCAATAAACTTTCTAGTTTTCGCCCACCTGTTCGTATAGTGGGGGTCTGGGGGAGTTGTCTGCGGAGCACGTCCTTTGTGCGCAGTCAGACCCGGTCCTCCCCCAGTCGCCTTCTTTTGCTTACTTCTTCTTGGCGAGACAAGAAAAGTAAGTGCCTCCGCGGCACGAGCGGTACAATATTCCCGCCCGTAGGCTGAGTTAATATTCAGCCCTTGATCTTAAGACCTTGAACTGGACCTTGACCAATCGGCGCGTCGAGGTCGCCGCGCCCTACAAGGGGTGTCCGTGGAAGCTGGGCGGTCGGGGATGGAAC
>WRAV01000018.1 GCA_009780025.1 Oscillospiraceae bacterium
TCTGCTGCTAAGTCCTCGTGCAAGTCGGTTATAATGTCGCCTTTCGAAGCAAGGTAATCCATCTTGAATGGTATACCTCCGGCAGAGACCGGGTAAATGCCGCTGGTGTGGTCCACAAAGTAAGCGTCAAAACCGGAGCTCTTGATTTCATCCATGCATAGACTGCGGGTTAGCTGGTAGACCATAGCAGAGATCATCTCCATGTGACCTAGCTCTTCAGTACCTATATCGTGTTCACAATGCGGCACCGGACCGCTCTCATAGAATTGTAGGCTTGTGACTTCCAACTCACGCAATACCAAAAGCTTTTTGGTATAATGAGATGGGGAAATGCTTATCTTCTACGGGCAGACAGTTCGAAATTTACACTCCAAGTAGCGCCGTCATCATAACTTGTTCTGTTCTGCCAATGGAAAGAACTTTGCGTTATATCAGAAAACACCCACTCGTTTAATCCATCAGATTCATCTTTGTTCCGAACAATGATTTGATTGCCAACCGGTCTGGCTTCCAGCACATGCAGAAAGCCGTGGCCGCCATAGCAAATATCCCAAGCATCCTTTGATGGATCGTAGGAGCGAATGGTTGTTCCATATTCGCCATCGGGATGCGGATTAATTTCTCTTTCTTTGCGGGAGGGGCAGATGAATATATCCTGAATTGCGGTTCCGTCTAAAATCCAAGAAAACAGCCACTCACCGGGGATGCGCCACTCATCGGGCGTGTCCTTTGCATATACGCCCTCAAAGTCCCAATCCCCAATGAATTGACCAAAGAGATTCAGTTTTTCTTGCAGTTCGCTATTGGGCATTTCGGAAATTAAAGCCTTTGAAAAGTCACTCATATTTTAGCGCTCCTATTGTGAATTTTCTAAATGCGGCTATTAACGGAATATTACAGCTAAAAGCGATTGTTTTTGCATTTATATTTTACATTCTTCGCAATAGCCTTCCAAAATTGTGCGATGTAAAATGTGGCGAGAGATAGACCGTATGCATAAACTATGATTTCAAATATTGCGTTAAATGTCATCGTTTGTAGATAGCCCGAATAAAAACCAAACATTAAACCGTTTAATGCATGAAAAATCAAGCCCCCCGCACTTAACAACCCTGCCAATACTGCTAATGAGTCATGTTTTTTCAACAATGAATACACCAGAAACCATGCTAACAAAGTAAAAACAATGTTAGGTAATGTGAACGACATAAACCACGGCACATATCCATAAACGACTTCTTCAGGCGGAAGCACCCCAAAAAATCTGACTAAGTACAATGTGTTCACTGTTGCGTTAAATATGCTTAATACATTAAGCAATTTACGGTGTGGCATAGAGCCTCCTTGGGTAATTATTTTCAAGGACGTTTATTCTCACAAATATTCCATTTCTGCGGCTATCTGCTTACTAGCTACCTGAAAAAAGATGTATTGATAAGTTCCACACCATGTGAAGTGCCATAGGTACAAAGATATTTCTTGTTTTAATAAATGAGTATGCAAAACCTACACTAAGCACCGCGACAGCAATACTGGCTGTTGCAAAGTCAGAGAGGTCAAAATCTCTGTAAATCCAAATCGGATAGTGGATAAGCGTAAATAGAGCTGCGTCCAGCGCGATCGCATATTGCGTTCTTATCTTCTTGAGAAATGCATTAAGTAAAAATCCTCGGAAAACAACTTCTTCTGTAACACCTACAAACACTACTGCTTGTAACAGTCTCGTTGGTACGAAGTTAGGGTGTATTCCTACCTCTCCAGAAACGAACCAAGCTGAAAGAGCCCGAACAATTGGGATAGCTATAATCGCCATTAAGAAATAGTAATCTCTAGACCATTTTATTTTGTTTGTGAACATTGCCTTTAAGCCAATCCACATATTATCATGGAAATGTCTAATCAGCAAAACAGCGGGCAAAGTCCATACTAGCAGCTTAATGGCAGATTCAACAAGCCCAAATGCAATACCGTCCAATGAATCAAGAAATACAGGGCGAATATATAACTCTCTTATGCTCCACACAGCAAAAAAGATGACTAAATATATACCTATATGCAAAACAGTTAAATTTCTCTTTGGGGTCATTATGTTGCTGCTCCCTGCTTAGCATGAGTTTTTACAATAAATACCTTAAAAACTGCCCGACTTATAATACCTACAACAATAAACACGTCAGCGAGATTAAAAATCGCAAAATTCATAAATAAAAATTCAAACATATCCCGCACAGCGCCAATAGTTATACGATCAAATAAATTGCCGAGGCCACCCGCAAAAATCATTGCTAGCGGTATGCGTATTAACCAGTATTTTTTTCCTGATAGAAGTCTGTGGTAATATACCAAAAGCGCTATCAGCGCCACTGCTTTCACTACAGAGACCACCCATGCAGACCAGTCATTTCCACCTAGAAATCCAAAAGCCATTCCAGAGTTTTCATAGTACCTAAGACCAAGCAAGCCATATATAAGAATACGGGGATCGCTACTTTGTAAGTTAGTGGATGACCAAATTTTCAGCCATAAATCCAACGCAACCAATACCGCCACGCCTATTACAAAAGAAGTCCGCAATTTCACTTTAGAGGCGTTCATATTAAAAACCATTCTTCTTTTTATTTATTTCCCAGATCATATAAAACTTTCGCGCCCTTTCAATTCTATAGTTGCTGCCCAGCGTTTTGCCTATTTCCTCGCTTGCATTTCACGTTCCATGATTTCTAACAGATAGGGTTTTGTTTCATCATCTAAGAAAAATGTAAAACTCATGTGGCAGCGACATTTTTGCTGACGTTCACCATCTAAAATAAAATCAAAGCCTTTCAGGCAACGAGAATTGCAAGCGATAGGGTCAATTAATCTGCTGCAATTCCCACCTTTTCTGATTGTGTCTTTCATTGTATCCGGCCACCCGGATACGTTATCTTCATAAGAAAAAATATTATCCGCATATACACGCAGCATGGGCAATTTCTTTCGGAAAACATAGTTTGCGACTGTTCGTTTGGTAGGCTTATGAATATATGACACGACATAGCCATTTGCCGCTTCTCTGATTTTCCAAATGCAATCATTCTCTTGCAGATAAGCATGTAATTGATTGATAAAGGCTTCATGTGAAGCCCCTGCCGCGATTAAAAAATCGCTGAATGGAATAGCTGGATTCGGCATCGTAGGCATTTCCCCCAATATAAACTATTCGCTACTGCTTATTAATTTAGTGCTTAAAAAAAAACGATACTGTACTATTATAGCACCTTGTTCTACCACAATCAATTAGCTATGAATAACGTACCACTTATCTCCCAAATAAAAAATCCAGCAACACATTCAGCGCTTTGAAAATCGCCAAAATCTCGATATACGTAACAGTCCGCTCCCTGCTCTCAATGCGTGAAAAATGTCGGCCAGTGCAACCGATACAGTCAACCGGGTGCGCAATATATAGCGTCAACACAGGCGGCGCGGTCGTGATTTCGGAGGGGTCTCTATCGCGGAGATAGCGAGCCTATATCTAGCTGAAGGACATATCACTGATGCACAAAGCGGCAAACCGGCGCTGGCTTACCGTTTCTTGCTGTAGAAGTTGGCTAGTCGGTAAGGGCACACCATAAAATTAGCGTCAACATATACTGACTTGTGAGGCTTACTCACGCCATTTCAATTGAAAGGCAGTTGACTCTTGATGTGTTCAAATAAAGACAAAAACAATTGCTGCGATAGTTGCTGCTGTTGTTGCAGTCATAACCAGAGTTGCAACGATAACGGCGGGAAGGACGTCGGCGATGAGCGATACACAGTTCGCCGGGTGCGGCTGACTAATAATGGCTGGTTTGTTGCCCGTCTTCAATTTGTGTATGTGGACTCTCAGGGAAGAAGCATTCGCACAAGAGGCACGGGAGACATTAGGTTAAACCAGACAGTGCAAGTAGACCCGGGCGATTATGGCGTGCCTGAGGGCGCAACGTTTCGTATTCACGCCAGCGTAGTGGCAGGGAGAGACAAAACCTCTACCGAGAGCTTTGTATACGGTTCCTCTGGCTCCTATGGCGCGGATTTTATAACAACGGGCACCACTCTAATTAATAGTCTGGTTTTTGACGGGCTATTTTGGATCTACGGGGATAGCAGTAACGACTCGGAGCCAAGAGGCGAAGTCATTGATGACGAATTCCACTTGCAGCAAAACTGCGATGAGAATCAAGAAAGTTGACGTCAATTCTGCTGTTGCAATAACCGTATAGGCCGGGTTCGTGAATATTTACATCCACGAGCCTATTTGTTTCTTAGCAATGATTTCAAGCGTCTCGCATTTGCGGGGCGCCTCTTTTTTGTAGCGTTAGTGCGAAAACCCCATAGATATAAATCAAAAAAATTGAAACACCCCCTTGACAACATAATCGCCATGTGTTATATTCAACATGTTGAATATAACACGAAGGGAGTATAACGATGTCTTTAAAGCATGGTTTACTGGGGCTTTTGAATTACGCGCCGATGACCGGCTATGAACTTAACAAGGAGTTTAACGGGTCGTTAGGCTACTTTTGGCAGGCTAAGGCAAGCCAAATTTATCGGGAACTCGACTCAATGGAGCAGAGTGGCTGGCTTACCAGCAAGCGCGTTGTTCAAGATGAAAAGCCGAATAAGCGAATTTACTCAATAACCGCGCAAGGTAAAACAGAGTTTTTAGACTGGCTTTCGTCGCTTGACCCGCTTAAAAACTTGGGACGAATGAAGAATGCGTTTTTAATACGCGTGTTCTTTGGCGGGGAACTTAGCCGGGAACAAACGTTGGAGCTGTTTCGCTCGTTTAGAGAAATTATCCTTGAGCAATCAAAGCAGATGCAGGCTGTTAAGGATGAGATAAACAGCCTTACGCCCGACGCTGGGTATGATTCCAACAAAGCAGTATACTGGAAGCTGACAGCATTATCCGGCGAAATTATGTATAAAGCGAACCTTGAGTGGGTGGATAAGGCTATCGAAATACTTGAGAACATTGCAGAAGAGTCGGAGACGAAAAATAGATAACCTTACTATCAACATTGGAAGGCGCCGTTTTCGCAAATAGCAATACAAATAATTAAATTTAGCTTAAACGCTTAAGATGTAAAACTTAATCAAAACTATTACATATCAGGAGGAACCACCGTGAAAGTATTAGTAGTTAACGGATCACCCAGAGGCGAGAGTAGCGGCACCATGGATCTGACACACGCATTTCTTGAGGGCGCAGGCTGGACTGACGCAGAAGTGATCGATCTATCAAAATCGAATGTTAAGGGTTGCACCGGCTGCTTTTCCTGCTGGGAGAAAACACCGGGGAAGTGTGTCATAGATGACGACATGAAGAATTTTTTACCCAAGCTGATTGAGGCTGATGTAGTCATAACATCATTTCCGCTGTACTGTTGCTATTTTCCAGGGCAGCTCAAAATTTTTATGGATAGAATGATACCTATTGCGCTGCCATTTATGGACAAAAACGCCGAAAGTGGTGGCCACCCTTTGCGCTACGATCTTTCAAAGCAGCGCCAATTTTACATTTCCACCTGCGGTTTTTGGACGGCAGACGGAAACTATGACAGCATCATCAAGCTGTTTGAGCGCGGGAACAAAACGATTAACCACAGAGCCTTCACTATCTTCAGCGGCCAGGGCGGGCTGTTCGGCGAGCCTGAGTTTAGCGAGCTGACAAAGCCTTATCTCGACGCCGTACGCAAAGCCGGCAGCGAGTTTGCCGCAGGAGAAATAAGCAAGGAAACGCAAGCAGCTCTCTCGCAAACTATCCTGCCGCGGGAAGTATATGAAAAAGGTGCGGATGAATCCTGGGAGGTTCAAGGCAACACATGATTAAAATGGAAAATGTAGAAAAGCGATTTGGGCAGCATACGGTTTTATCGGACGTAAATATCAACGTCAAAGAGGGCGAAATTTTTGGTTTGCTGGGGCCATCCGGGGCCGGCAAAACGACTATCATAAACATCCTCACCAATCAGATTAAAGAAGACAGCGGAACCAAAGAAGTGAAAGCTCTACCGCATGAAATAGGAATTATGCTGGATATAGGAGGGCTATACGCTCACCTAAACTGCCTAGAAAACCTAAATCTATATGCCGGTATTTACGGCCTGCCAAAAAGTAAGCCGATGGAAGTGCTGGAAAACGTGGGGCTTAAAGACAGTGCTAAGAAAACTGTGTCCACCCTTTCTCGCGGAATGACGCAAAGGCTAGCACTTGCCCGTGCGATTTTATATGAGCCAAAGCTACTGTTTTTGGATGAGCCTACAAGTGCTCTGGACCCAGGCACATCTAAAGGGGTGTGTAGGCTTATGCAAGGGCTTAGAGAGCAGGGCACCACCATTTTTTTGACAACGCATAACATGGATGAAGCTCTTAAACTTTGTAATCGCATTGCGCTTTTATATGACGGAAAAATAGTTGAGCAAGGCAATCCTGTTGAAATTTGTGAACGATATGAAGCGGTACGCACAGTGCCGGATTTAGAAACAGTATTTTTGCAATTGACGGGGGTACAGCTATGAGAAACATCAAAGCTGTTTTTACAAAACAATTTTTGAGTTATACCAAAAACCCTGGCCAATGGGTTATGTCAGCAACGTTTTTGCTTATCCCATTTATAATGTCTATGGCTAATAACGAAGGGGTGGCCATATTCACCATACAGTTTGTTATTATGTTTGTGGGTATTTCAATGATAGGCGGCTCCGCTGGAATGATACTAGAGGACAAACAAACCATGAACTTGCGCTTTATGGGTATGGCGGGCGTCAAGCCATATCAATATTTGATTTCTACATGTGGCGTTTTGCTTATTGTTTCGTTGGGTGTCCTTACCCTGTTTGGGCTGATTCGTGGGCATTCCGGAGAAATTCTGATAAACTTTTTAATCGTTACTATGCTTGGTGTATCATGCTCCATACTGCTTGGGATAACGCTGGGCCTCTCTAAATTGGCACCATTTTCTTGGCTTGTGGGAATCCTGCTAGGAGTTGGGCCAGTTATGGCGAATGATTTTGGCATAGGGGTTTTGTCGCAGCTTTTCTATTTTTCTTACACCTATCAAATAGATGTTGCACTGCGAGGGAGCATATCGATTCTACCTGATGTGACAACTATCGAAGAACTATCAAGCGTCTACAACTTAACAAACATGTATGAGTTAAGAGCTTTTCTCCGAGAGTTAAGGACTCCTCGTGATTTAGCAATCCTCCCCATGGGGTCGATTCGGGTTCTTTTGGTTAACATGGCTGCGATATTGCTGGCTTTTGTTGTCACGAACTTGAAATATGGGCTTGATGGTGAAAGGCTAGTGAAATTGAGGAGTGAAGGGTAAGGGAGCCACACCCATCAAGACCATAAGATGCAGAGCCGGTAGTGTGTGAGCCAATCACCACAAGCCTAGCAATCGTCGTAGGGGCGGGATTCTCCCGCCCGCGGATTTCCATGGGCATTGCATTGGTGGGATCGGTCAAGGTCCAGGTATTAAGGTCAAGTTCTTAAGATCCAGTTCAAGGCCAAATATTAATTCGCCTACGGGCGAGCATAATGAACCGCTCATGCCGCGGAGGTACTTACTTTCTTTGCCTCGCCAAAGAGAAGTAAGCAAAGAAAGGCGACTGGGGGAGTTGTTTGCTCCAAGACCAGCCGCAAACAACTCCCCCAGCCCCCCGCTATACGGCCAGGTAAGCAAAAGCCGGAGAGTTTGCTAGTGTGTAATTCTCGCGAGCTCCCGACTTGTCAACAGCGATATGAGTGTCAGCAAGCACCTGTCAGCGAAAATTCCTTACATCTTTAATCCGCATAGCCGCCGGGTAAGTTTGTCGGTAGCCCAGCGCCCAAATTTCGGCCCTTGACCTCAGCAAGAGGCCGCCTACTTGCCTGTGGGGCCGACTCCGTGCGGCGAAACATCCCACCTACTATCCAGAGGCGGAAGGGGGGATAGGGGGTCTTTGCGAGATTTCGCTCCTTATTGTAACACGACATACAGTTGCCACGTTTATATGCTATAATGCTCTCATGGGAAATTAGGAGGGCATAGCGAATGAAGCTTGACCGCTTGCTGGGAATACTGACCGTTTTGCTTCAAACCGAGCGCATAACAGCTCCGGAGCTCGCCGAAAAGTTTGAAGTCAACCGTCGCACCATCGGGCGGGACATTGACGCGCTCTGCCAAGCGGGCATTCCCATCGTCACCCAGCAAGGCACAGGCGGCGGCATCTCGATAGCCGAAGGTTTCAAACTGGACAAGAGTGTGCTGACAGCTGGGGAGTTGTCGGGTATTATTGCCGCTCTCAAAGGTATCGGCAGCGTGTCGGAAAGCACCCACATCGAGCGGACGCTGGACAAATTGGGTGCCAACTCGGACGCGGTTGTGTCCCTGTCCGAGCCGGTGGTCATCGACCTTGCTTCACACTACAAAGGCGATTTGACCGCCAAGATCGAAACCATCAAGCAGGCGATACTCGAACAGCGGCTAATCGAATTTGACTACCACTACAGCAAAGGCGAGAGCCACCGGCACATAGAGCCATACCTGGTTGCTTTCCAATGGACATCGTGGTATGTGTTCGGGTTTTGCCTGGAGCGCATGGACTGGCGGATGTTCAAGCTCAATCGCTTATGGAATTTGTTGTCATGTAATGAGCGCTTTACCGCGCGCGATATACCACCCGAAAAGCGCGATTTCAATAGCAATCTGACCGATGATCGCAAGCTGGTCGCTCTGTTCGATAAATCGGCAAAGTATCTGCTTATCGAAGCCTACGGGCTGGACTGCTTCTACGAAACCGCCGAGGGCCTGCACTTTAAAATTGGCTATACTAACCAGAGCTACATGGTTAGCTGGCTGCTTAGCTTTGGTGACAAAGTAAAGGTGCTAGAGCCCCTCGATATTGCAAGCGAGATAAGAGGCATTGCGAAAAATATGTTGGTGCTCTACTCGTAGCATAATATATTTGATGCAAACAGAAATTTTTGACGTGGAGAACTGCCGTGAATATTGAAACAAAAAGACTGAGCATTACCGAATTGACGCCTGATATGGCGAAAAGTGTCCACCTAAACTCGCTTGATAACGACAACCGCCGCTTTGTGCCGGACGAAGTTTTTAAGACAATGAAGGCCGCGGAAAAAGCGGTGGCTACTCTAATTTCATATTACGGTCAGCCATCGAAGCCGCAAGTTTACGCTATCTTGCTGAAAGAGAATGGACAGCAAATCGGTCACGTGCAAGCTGTGCCGATTAAAGGTGAATGGGAAATCGGCTATCACATTGCGAAAACATTTGCGAAGAAAGGCTATGCTACAGAAGCGGTGCAAGCCTTTCTGCCTGAAATTATGGAAAGACTCGGCATTGCTGAAATCTACGGCATTTGTCACGCCGACAATATCGCATCAAGAAAAGTATTGGAGAAGTGTGGCTTTTATTTAATAGAACAACCGAAAACGTTATTTAAACTTCTGTGCAGCAAATTGACTTTTATGCGGCGTTGGCACAGACTTTCCTACGTTCTACAGATATAAAATGATATATAACACTGTCGCTAACAGGACACGCTATTGTTTTGTTTCTTATGGTAGCCTAAAAGCCAAGGAGAGAAAAGCATGAACACTAAATTGTTTAAAAAAGCAAATGAAATGATTAGAACCTTTGCATATGCTAGTTTTGGTGTAATAGACGAAAACGGATCCCCTTCCGTTTCGGCGATATCGCTCCAAAACCCTGAGAACATTTCTCAACTCTACTTCACCACAACTATGGACTCAAACAAGAGGAAGCGTCTTCAGAAAAATAATAAAGCAAGTATTAACTGCTATACGAGCATGAATAATATAACCCTTGTTGGTGAAACGGAAATCTTTTCTGACCAAGAAGCAAAGAGCAAGTATTGGCAAGAGTGGGTTCGGCTCGGGGCAGACGTATATCCAGGTGGCGTATCTGACCCGAATTACTGTTTTGTCAGATTCACTACCAAGCGGGTATCTTTATGGATCGATGACGAAGGTGCAGAACTTACGCTAGATTAGCAAAAGGGAAAACCATATTAGATATAGAATAATTTTGTGATAAATCCGTTTGCTATAGTAGTTATTGCTCTCAAACAAAGTGCAGCGAATATATATTTTCAAAACAGGACATACTGCTGTCGCGTTTAGTGTAGTACTATAGTTGTACCAAAACAACTGGAGGAGTAACTATGAAGCATGAAATTATCGCGAAAGCAAACGAAATCGTTGCAAAGAACTCTGTTATGGGCGGCGAGTACACCGGGCAAATCTGTACACTAGCGCTAATTGACGAGGACGGCTTTCCTACCGCATCCGTTTTAGCCCCATCGAGATCCAACGGCATTGAGTGGCTGACACTGTGTACGCTACTTACTGGAAATAGTGCAAAGAGGAGCGCAAACTGTAACCGTGCCAGCGTCAGTTTCGGTACTACCGAGCATTGCGTTAACTTGGTTGGTGAAATCGAAGTGCTTACATCTCCCGAGGTAAAGCGCGAGATGTGGTACGATGGGCTTAGCCACCACTGCACAGGCCCGGATGACCCAAACTACTGTGTGCTTAAGTTTACAACAAAGCGATACAAGCTCATGATCGACGGAGAAGAAGTGGCGGGCACTCTATAAAAAACGGAGGAACTTGCGATGATAAAAGTTATTGAGCCAATTTTGATATTTACAGGACAAGCCGGCCAAGCGATAGAGCTGTACAAAAAAGCTTTCGGCGCACAGGTTAAGGTTCACATGCTATACTCGGATGCTGACCCAAAGGACTTACAGTATAAAGATGAGCACAAAAATTTTGTTTACCACGCGCAGCTAAAAATCGGCAATCAAATTATTATGATTGCCGATGATTGCGACGTTGGGGCAAGTGGTGGCAATCAAAGCAAGTCATTTTCGATAGACCTTGTAGTGCAATTTGACTGCGACGATGAGCTAAAGGCGGCTTGCGAGCTGCTGTCCGAGGGCGGTACAGTTACCGAGCCTTTATGCAGCCCAACATTTTGTTCATTATCTGTTGCCCTGATTGACAAATTTGGCGGTCGCTGGCAGCTTATGAGCGGGTACGAAGGATAGGAGGCGGGTATAGTGAAAAACTACCCCTGGCTCGAGCAATATTTGCTTTCGAAACCCGGTGCGACCAAAGACTATAAAGTGGAATGGGACTGGCATCGCTACATGATAGCGGATAAAATGTTTGCTGCAATTACTTGCCCATCGGACAAGCACAACCCGATGTACGCGGGCAAAGACATCATCAGCATGAAAAGCGACCCGATGATGTCCGAGCTGTTGCGGGAAAACCACCCTGAGTATATCTTGCCTGGATTTTACTGCGGCAAGCTCAACTGGAACTCGGTGGACTTGGGCGGTGACGTGCCGGAAGAAACCTTAAAGCAAATGATTGACGACAGCTATCGGCTAGTTTTCGCGGGGCTCACCAAAAAGCTGCAAAAAGAAATATTAGGGGAATAACAACATGAAAGAAAAAATCACATTCGAGCAGTTCTTGGGGACAGTAGAAACCGAGTACCAGCTTGTTTGTCGGGGATTTGCACAACTACTTGATGGACAGCGGCTGCAAAGTGACATTCGAGGAAAAGAAGAGCGGTTATCTCGCGTCCTTCAAGTGCGGAAAGCCGCCAAGAGCGATTGCGAATTTTGTGTTCCGCAAGGATGGGATGTTAGTGCGAATCTATGGCGAACACACAGGCGGGTACAGCGATTTCTTGAACACGCTGCCCACCGAGATGGTGAAGTCAATCGAGAGTGCCTCACTCTGCAAACAACTCGATCACGGTGGTTGCAGCCCCAAGTGCCGCGGCTATGATTTTACAATCGGCAGCGAGCGGTTTCAAAAGTGCAGGTATAATTGCTTCGAGTTTCTGGTTACGAGCGAAAGCAGCGCTTTCATAAAATCATTTCTAGAAAATGAACTCAGAGAAAGGGCGGCAGTATAAACATGAGCCACGAATCATATCCTTTGGTTGTTCCAAGGCTGCAATTTGGCGGCCAATGTGCCGAGGCGTTGGAATTGTATCAAAAAGTCTTCGGAGCAACAGTAAAAGACAAAATTCTTTTTTCACAAGCAAACCCAAGTGATTTTCAATACACAGGAAAAGAAAAAGACAATCTCATTTATTATGCCGAATTGATGATTGGCAAGCACATGGTAATGATGCACGATGATGCAGATGGCATAATGTATAACGGTCGCCCCAGTGCGACCGCCCTTTGTGTTAGCTTTGACTCGGAACAGAAGGCAAGGGCGGCATATGAGCTTCTCTTGGATGGAGCGAGCATTCTTATGCCAATCACAAGCACATCATATGGCGTATTTGAGGTTTCGCTTTCGGACAAGTTTGGAGTCCAGTGGGATTTGTACTTTGGGGATGCCTAAGTAGAAAAGTAACCACAAAGAAGCCGGAGGAGGAATATTTTATGATAAGGTTCACACCAAGCATAGGCTTCACAGGGCAATGCGCTGGGGCGATTGAGCTATACAAAAAAGCCTTTGGCGCGAAAGTTATAGAAAAAGTGCTTTTCTCAGCTCCTGTTGCGAAGGAGAATGGCTACAAATGCAAAAGCGGAGAAGAGGACTATATTTACTACTGCGAGCTTCTTGTCGGAGAGCAGGTCTTCACAATGGCCGATGATTCGATGGATATTTTGGATAAGGAGAATCCGGGGAATACGCGCCGGTTGGGGCTCTTGATGCACTTTGACTGCGCAGATGAGTTAAAGGCGGCTTGCGAACTTTTAGCTGATGGCGGCAAGGTTTTAGCCCCAATACACAGCACAACATACTGCTCCGCGTATGTCGTTGTTGAGGATAAATTTGGCATTGGCTGGGAGCTTATGAGTGGGTACGAGGGATAGAGCGGCTTAGCCGTAAAGTATAAGCTACTATTCAAGAACTAGACGCAGATTCGATAGATTGTGAGATTATACTTGTTTCACTTCAAAAGAAGAACCCTTTTGAAGCTGCGGCAAAGGGCAGCCGCAGTCAGCGCTGCGCGCTGGAAAGCCCGTATATACGCCATTAACGGCTATTCACAATCTATCGAATCTTTTATTTGGTATGGCCACTTTTGAAGTGGAATGCCTACATCTCTAATTGGCTAAAGCACTATCCCTGATAACTTGTCTCAAAAATCTCTCTATCGGCTGACCATCTGCAAACTCTGAAATGCGCTCAATTTCTTCTGCTGTGAAAGTGATATTTATGCTGACTGTCTCTGGCAAAGGTGGGTATGGCATCACGCAATATATGTAGTGGAAATGAGGAAATGCAAAACCGCGCTGATGTCTGGAAACGGCCCACTGGCTGACGAGATGCCCATTATAGTATAGCGGCTCAGACGATTGAAAAATCCATCCTCTGTATCCATGCCGATCTTTGACAAATTGAAAATCCATGCGCTCAACATTATAGCCCTGCCTGCTCAATTCTCTTCTGATGGCTTCAGGTCTTTCGTCCGGCAACAATGGGCTGATAATCAAGAGAAGCAAAATAAATAGTGTCAATGCTGCAACAACGATAACGTCCCTCTTTTCGATTTTACCTTTCGCGGAGTTATACCATACAGCTACTGCGTGACCGGTTTTCATAGGTTATCCTCCAGTTGTTAAACAGTTATGCAACTTTATTATAATACAATAAAGCGTGCAAAAACACAACTGTATCTTAACGGTTGCTATATAATATTTTTGGTTTGTTTGCTATCTTATATTTAACGGTTATATAAGGGTTAAATATAAGGAGAAAAAGTATGCCCACCAACAAATCACAGTTTACTTTCAATTTAGACGATGAATATTTACAAAAGATGCGTTATATAGCTAAGCAAGACACAAGGAGCTTGAGCAACCTGTTGGAACACCTCTGCAAACTGCACATAGAGCAATACGAAAAAGAATATGGAGAAATAAGGATTACGGAATAACGTTCCGACCAACCTTCTTTTGGATGTAAGTCGTATTTATTCAAGGGTTCTTGACAGGCAGGTAAATAATATTTGCAGATACAAAGCAGGGAGAGTGGTGTGCAAACTACTCTCCCTGCTTTGCTATTTACATTTTTACACCAGCAGAATCAAATTCTCCTGTCCAGAATATATAGAAGAACAACACGCTTTCAAAAGTTATAGCAGACAGGCAAGAATCGACAGTCTCTTTCATAGAGCTTTATGGGGGAGGTGAGCAGGGTGACTGATAAAAAAGCAAGATTTTTACAGGCAGAAAATGAAGTGGAAATCGAACATAACACCGTGCCTGAGTTTTTGATTTTGTATCAAAAAGCCGTTCTGCTAGCCTTAAAAGAGCAAGGCGCTATCAATGACTTGCAGTGCCAATTGTGTATAGACAGACTGACCCCACAGCTCCGAAAGTCAGCGCACTGGTCAGGTGCCCATGCAGGTGATATGATTCCTGCGAATGGGGATGACAAATGCTAAAGACTATAAAAGTCGCGGTCTATTGCCGCGTATCCACTGATAAAGAAGATCAGGCCAATTCGTTCGAGAGCCAGCAGCGCTTTTTTCGCGAGTACATTGAACGGCAACCCGACTGGGAGCTCCATGATATTTACGCCGACGAGGGAATCACCGGTACATCCACAAAAAAGCGTGCGGCATTCAACCGCATGATTGCCGATGCAAAGCTTGGGCGGTTTGATCGTATCATTACAAAAGAGGTCAGTCGTTTTTCAAGAAACATCCTTGACACGCTATCATTCACCCGTGAGCTTAGAGCTGCCGGTATCGCTGTTATTTTTATGAACGATGGCATTAACACCCTTGACTCGGATGCAGAGCTGCGGCTAACCATCATGGGGAGCATTGCTCAAGAGGAGAGCCGTAGAACCAGCAGCCGCGTAAAATGGGGCCAAACACGACGGATGGAGCAGGGCGTGGTTTTTGGTCGGAGTATGCTTGGCTACCATGTGAAAGACGGCAAAATGACAATCGAGCCGGTTGGCGCGGAGATTGTCCGGTTGATTTACCAAAAGTATGTAACCGAGCACAAAGGCACGTCGGTTATCGCGCGGGAACTTCGTGAGGCGGGTTACAAGACGCTGACCGGCAACGCCAAATGGACGAACACTGTCATCCTGAAAATCCTGCGAAACGAAAAATACTGTGGTGATTTGTGCCAAAAAAAGACCTATACGCCCGATTATCTGACTCATGACAAAAAGTATAACCACGGCGCGGAGGAAAAGGTATTCATTGAAGATCACCACCAGCCGATCGTCGACAGAGAGCTACGGGATGCGGCTCAGCGTGAAATGGCGCGGCGCAATGTAAAATCGCCGGCAAAAGGCGGGCATGGTAACCGTTATCCGCTGTCCGGCAAAATCAAGTGCGGCGATTGCGGCGTGTCCTTTTCGGCGCGGTATAAGACGCTCAAAAGTGGCAACAAGCGCAAGGTATGGCGTTGCTTTACCGCGACGGCCCACGGCAAAAAGAAGCTTGACGCCGCAGAAAACGAGGTCGGATGTGACATCGGCAGGCAGCTTCGGGACGAAGTCGCAATGGATATTCTAAAACAGAGCATGGATGGTTTACTGGTTGACCGTGCGGCAGTTACGGCGACTATCACTAAGATTGTCACAGAAGTAATACGCGACAGCGAAAGTGGTGAGCAGGTAAATATCGATAAGCTGGAAAAGCAGCTCGCCTTAGCTGCAGACAAAAAGAAAAGTGCTCTGGACTGTTTTTTAGCGGGACATATCACCAAGAGAGAAATGCGTATGATGAATGATACATATGATGCGGAAATTGCCGGTCTGGCCGAGAAATTGAGTGCAGCCCGAAAGCGGCAGCAGATCTGCTACCAACCAAAAGACATTAAAAAGCACATAAAGGCACAGGTCGATAGCATCATCAACGGCAGAATGGATTCAGAGCTATTTTATGGCAGCTTGCTCAGTCAGATAACGGTTCATAGCAACGATACTGTTGATGTATCGCTGAATCTATTGCCGACAAAATGGATATATGTGATTGAAAGCTTAAGGGCGACAAGATAGGTGGTAAGCGTCAAACTTATATTGGGCCGTTGTTGTCGGTCCACTCTTCGGTGAACTCCAGCGCCAAAGCCTGCTGCGCGAAGGAGCCGGCTGTGCTTGCGGCGTAAGACCACTCGATCCACGAGCCGTCAAAGACGCGGACGTCGGCACCAAGGTAGGTCAAAACCATCCACGCAAAGGACGCGCGTATACCACCCTGGCAGTAAGTGATGATTGTCCTGCCGTCAAGCACCTCGGCAAAAAGCTCTTTAAGCTTGGCCTCGGGCAGAAGCATACCGTCCGCGTCAAGGGTTCTGTTCCACTCGACATTCACGGCGCCTGCTATACGGCCTGTACCAAACGCACCGGAAGAAGCGCCTACCCGCCTGCCCGCGAATTCGCTATTGCTTCTGGCATCTAAGATCACATATTGATCGGGGTTTTGAACTGATTCCAGCACGTCTGGCAGGTCGGCGACGAAGGCGGACATATTGTAGTTGGGCGCGTGGAATTCGTGTTGAGGGGCTTGATCACTCAGCCTTGCACTGCTTCCTGTGGGGCGGTTGGCATCATGCCATGGTCCGTTTCCGCCATCCAAGTAGCGTGCGTTCAGCCCAAGCGCCCGCAGATGCCAGACAACCCTGGCGCCCCACGTAGGCGCGTCCGACGCGTACACTACGATGTTGGAATTTGCATCTATCTCAGCTCCAGAAAGAAGCTCCTCTATTTCGGCAAGCGGTCTTCTGAAGAGGGTAATATTGTGAGAAATTGCCTCTTCGGCATCTGCCCTGGTGAGGTCGGGGGTCCATACAAGGTACGAGCCCTGGATAGGGTTAGAAGCGTTAGATGACGGAACAAGCGCTGCTGTGGGATTGATAACACCTATGGTAACCACGTTTTCTCCGTTTGGGTACCAAATGCCCCAAAGCTCATCTTGACCAATAAAAATGGGGGCACCTGCAAAGCTCACCGCGGGGGCAGGGGCTTCTTCTGCTTCTGGTTCATTGCCACTTTGCTCAGGGGTGGCAGGTGCCGGAGCAGTACAGCCGGCAACCAATATTACAACCAGAAGAACACACAAAAGGCTAAAATATTTTTTGTTCATGAAGATTTCTCCTTATGCAAAAGCCGGACATGGCAGGCGTCGCATTTTTCGGGCTTCAGCACCCAAGGTGCTTTAAGAGCGCAGCACTATTGAAGCTTGCAAAAATTCTTGCACCTAGTTATTTGTGATATAGTTTTTTATTGCCAAAAAACTCTGCTCGCTAATGACATGTTCCATCCTGCAAGCGTCGCTAATTGCGGTCTGCTTATCAACACCCAAAGAAATCAGCCAGCCGGAAATAAGCGTATGCTTTTCGTAAACCAGCTCGGCAATCTTTCTGCCACTTTCGGTTAGGCTGATAAATCCATGGGAATCGGTTTCGATATGTCCTTCATGGCGCAGCTTATTCATGGCGATACTAACGCTTGCCCTTGCATAGCCAAGTGCGTTTGCAACATCAATGGAGCGCACCATATTTTCTCCTTGGCTTAAAATTAAGATTGCTTCCAGATAGTTTTCGGCAGACTCCTTCATACTTTTTCACCCGACCTTATTTAGTTTTTTTATACGTTAGCTCGCCTTGTCAATATTATATCAACATCTGGCTTCTTTCATTATAGAGCGTTCGGCACCCAAAAAACAGAGAGCCAAAAACAGCCAGACAGGTAACCGCGGTTACGGAAACAATAATTGCAATCTGGTAAAGGATCGCCGTCATAGGCATTGTCCCAGATAAGATCTGGCCGGTCATCATGCCGGGTAGGGAGATAATCCCCATCCCGAGCATGGAATTCAGCGTCGGCAGAAGGGCGGTCTCAATCGCGCCGTTTACAAAGGGGGCAAGGATTTTCTTTGGGGTTACGCCCATGTTGACCAGTGCGTCTATCTGCACCCGCTGTCCGTGGATATTTTCGTTAAATGTCTTTAGCCCCAGGCTGACTCCGGTCATGGCGTTGCCTATAATCATGCCGCTGATTGGAATCGTATACTGCGGATTAAAAATGCTGACCCCGACCACGGCCATGATGAAAAAGCAGACGACAGCCAGCCCCGAAGCGGCCAGAGACACGCTGGCTATCAGCTTGAAGTTACGGTTGATTGACTTGTTTCTCTGCAGCACCGTGTGAATTGCAAACCCTGTCATAAGCATGATGTAAACGACCGTGAACACAGGATGCGGGTTCTCGAAGATATACGTCAGGATAAGCCCCGCCAGAACAAGCTGTACCGTCATGCGTATGCTCGCGACCATAAGCAGCTTGGTCTGGTTGATTTCGCACTTTTTCATAATAAATAGCACGATTAAAAGAAGCAGGTAAATTAGGGCGAATTGGGCTATGTTAAGCGAGATGATCTCATTCATTTCCCGGGCCCTCCCTCAAGGAGAATAATTTGGTCGGCGTACTTCTCCGCGATGGCCCTGTCGTGAGAGACAACAATCAGTGTCATGTCGCTTTCTTTACAGTGTGACTTTATATTCTCCATCAGCGCGTTTGCGTTCTTGTCGTCAAGCGCGCTGGTAGGCTCGTCCATCATAAGAACCTTTGGGCAAAAGGACAGGTTTATCGCGATAAACACGCGCTGCCTTTCCCCGCCAGACAGCACATCGCAAGAGCTGTCAATAGGAAGATTCAGGGAGCAAATATCCAGGTAATGCTTTATTTCCGCCTCGCTAATCGGGTCTAAGTCGCGGTAGGCGTAATATGCCAGGAAATTATCTTTAATTGACTTGTCAAACAGGTAGACTGCCTGCCCGACAAAAAGGACGTCCCTGCGCAGCGCAATCGGGTCAAGCTTATCGATATCTTGCCCCAAATACGCGATGCTGCCATCTGTTGGGGAGATCACGCCATTTAATAATTTGAGCAGCGTGCTTTTACCTGAGCCGCTTTCCCCGCAAATAAAGGTGGTACAGCACGGCTCTATTTTAATGTGGGGGTATCTGATGATACCCTTGAAGTCGACGTCTTCCAGTACAAACAATGCCATAAAGGCCCCCGTTGTTGTATTCTTAATACTTGCCGCAGTCAGCGCTGCGTTCTGGAAAGCCCGTGTATACGCCACTAGCAACTTTGCTGCTGCACACTCGAAGAGTGTGCAAACTTGAAAAATTAAGTGCATTTTTCAAGTTTAATGGCTATAATCATAAATTGTCAGGCCGCACACGCCTAAAGCAAGGCGGTACAAAGCAGAATTGCCACAACTAAATATTATATCATATATGCACGCCAAAATCCATCATAAACATTTCGCTGCCGCTAAGGTCGTTGCCCTATCTTGATTCTACGCGCATTGAAGTTGCCGTGTTTTGGTGGTATACTCCAGAGAGTATACTGAAATGATTTGGAGGGCTGACTTTTGCAACTTATATGTATATATCTTGCTGCGGTTAACTTTATTGCGGTTATTATCACACTGCGGGACAAAAGTGCGGCGGCAAGGCAGAGGCGGCGCACAAAAGAGCAAACACTGCTAACTGTCGCGGTATTGGGTGGTTCGCCCGCTATGCTGCTGGCTATGCTGGCCATACGCCATAAAACAAAGCACGCAAAGTTCATGGTGGGCATTCCGGCAATAATTGCGCTGCAAATTACGGCGATTCTTTTATTGAGACCTTGAGGCGGTTGCGTAAGTTTCTGCTTAGTACTAACAGCAAGAAACAGAGTTAGCTGTTCTCTTGTAAGGCAACGCAGCAATTGAGTTCGAAAACAATTACGGTGAGCAGGCTGCGATTGCAGAGCTGAGGGGAAGCCTGGATTTGCCCGCTTATGTATGTGAGCAAACTCGTCGATATAAGCATTAAGCTGGCCAAGTGGTTTGAGTTAATAGACGCTCCGCTTTAAGAGCAAAGTGCAAGAACGAAATAGAGAAATAGGCGGTGGCCGGGACGTATGAAAACAGCAGTATTTTATGATGTGGAAAATTTATGCTTAACAGCTAAAAATGGCGATTTTATAGAATCAATTACATCTATACAACAAAAAGTAGGGGAGAGCGAATTAACAGGCGATATAATACTTCAAAGGGCATACATAGGGAAAACTCATTCAGCCTTCGAGCGTATAGAAGCTGACTTGAAGACGTGCGGGATTGAAACGGTAATCGTCGAGCCTGTCATTCAAGTTGCACGCAAAAAGACCAACATGGTCGACTTTAAGATGAGCGTCGATGCGATAGCTACAATCGCCGCGAAACGAAGTATCATGACTGTAGCAATGGCCAGTGGTGACAGCGACTTTGGGTTCACCTGCCAGCAAATTAAAAAGATGGGAAAGAAGCTGTTGGTCATTTCGCGTTTTTCCGCAACAAGCGGTGCTCTTCTGAAGATTTGTGACGACTGGGTTGATTTAAATGCGCAATCCCTTACCCCCAAATTTATCCGCAAAGCCATAGAAGTACGTGTTGCGGTAGAGAAGACCGAAAGCGGATTTACCGGTGACTTCGCCGGCTTTTTGAATGCCTTGGAGGCCGATTGCCTTATCCGGCGCTATATGTCTACCTTTGGGCTCCCGTTCCCCATATTTACTACAATAATACAAGAAAAAGTTGCTGGGTTTCCCAAATATAGCGAGCTGGGGATTCTCAGGCTTACTGACTTTATGGAAATCCTGCTTAGCGGCACGCCTTTTCAATGCCGCAATGGAATAGTCTATTACAGGGCAGGTAGGAAGCGACAGCCCTCTCAAAGGCAATTAATTGAAAGCATACTACGTCTGCCACAAAGCTACACGCGTGAAAAATTGTTGAGTTATTATGATATTGCGGCTGAGCTTGAAAATATCGAAGAGCTACTTGTCTATTTTGAATTTATGCGGCGGGTCGGAATGATTAGCGGCAACAAGCTTTGCCAAAGGCGTACTTTCCGCGCCAGTATACGCAAATATATTCGCGCTGTGGCCAAAAAAGCCGGTCTTGTGCTGGATGAAGCTGCGCTGGCTGACGTCAACGAAAGGCTTTGAGCCGCACTCAATCACTGCGGCGCCCTTTCCGCTGTGTCCAAAAAATGCTTGGCATTGCGGTAATACAGCTGTTTCCGCAAGGGGATATGACAGGCCCACCCGCTTAACGGATGGGCCTGATTTAGGGCTGTATTCAATAACTAAAATCGCCCACGAGCATCTGACTTCCTAATAAGCTCTCTCAAGCGGATAAAGCTGTTGTTCTATGACTTCGCCTATAAGCGAAAAGAATTTCTTGGTCGACTCGCTTTCCGCTGACTGGCACATCGCATTTTCAGCGTCGGCCATGGTTTCCCAAATCACCCAATCAGTCCACACACCACTCATTGTCATGAGTTGGCGACTGATAAAACCTTTGCACCCCGAGATATAATGTTTTTGTATTTCGTCGGACGCAGCCAAGAGATCCTCCGCAGTTACCCCATCTTTCAGCTTGAATGATATAATCATCCCTTGCTTTTTCCAGCGCTTTAGCGTCGGTAAGAACTCTGAGAGCATTTTTCTGGCGCTTTCTTCATCCTTGACATGAGTGCCATCTTCGACAAGAATCGGCACACACATCTCAATCATTTCCTCCATAGTGCACTCGCCCGGGAACGCGCCGTCAGGGTAGCAGTAGCAGCAGTAGTCCTCGCTTTTGCTGCCATCGGCGCTATTGCCAAAATGGGCGTCCTCGGTCATGGGCATACCGCACGATTGGCAATGCATCATTCCGCTTGCAATGGGAATGTAGGTATCAACCATATCATCGTTGCCTGGCACCGGGAAAAACGCATGGACAGAGCCAACTATTTTTGAACTAATCTTGTCCGCAATTTGCGCGTATGCTTTTTCGCTTTCTGCTGCCGTGCTTGACACCACCATGTATGTTTGGGCCGGGATAATCCACTTTGCCCACCCGGCTGGCGGGGTTACGTCTGCATCGGCCTCACCGGCTGCCATGTACTTGCCGCTGCTGCTAAACCCTGTCTCGCCCCAGCGCTTATTGTTCTCATCCAAATCATTCAACGCGGCCCAAAGGAGCGGTGCGCCGTTTTCGTGTTTGCGCACAAGCCCTTTGATTTCATCAAAGCCGGAGTCATAGGCGCCCCATAGCGGCATTGCCCATGCATCAAAACTATCAGCTTCGCCTTGCCCCACCTTGCCGATTACGGCGAATGCGTCCTTATACAGATACTTAATCATCAAACTGCCTCCCGTGTTTTTTTATGATTATACAAAAGTTAATACGCCAACAGCGTGTCACATTAAAAGTATTGCTCGTAAACTTTTTTGGTATTCTCAAATAGCAGATTAAGGGAGCGCAAAACTTTAACTCAAAGAGCTATAATTGATACACCAAAACAATCTGTCATGAGGACAATCCATCCACCAGTATACTCCCAATAAGGGGGCGTGGCGTATGGCGAAAAGACGGCAATCTCCACGCGAGTTTGCACCTATAAGCAAGCCCTTGCCGCACATTGACGCATTGGAGTTCTCGGAGTTTCACACGCTTTACCTGCGGGCGATTTTCGCTTCACTCCAGCGGCGGGGCCTTATAACTACAGAGCAACGAAACGCGGCACTCACCGAAATAGATAGAATTCCGAGGAAGCCGGGCTAAGTCCCGGCTCTTGTATTTACACAGGCAGGGGGCAAGGTCATGACTAAGTACGAAAAAATGCACCGCGACAGGCGAGAAACAGAGGAAAAGAAGCTACTGCGTGTTGGCGCATATTGTCGGGTTTCAACCGATAAAGGCGACCAGGCGAACTCATTTGAGAGCCAGCAGCGGTATTTCCGTGAATATATCGAGAGGCAATCTAACTGGGAACTCACAGAGATTTTCGCGGATGAAGGCAAATCCGGTACATCGACAAAGAGGCGCGCGTCATTTAATAATATGATTGATGCGGCAAAACGTGGTAAGCTAGATTTAATTATCACTAAAGAAATCTCACGCTTCGCCCGCAACACGCTTGACAGCATTTACTATACCCGCGAACTTAAGCGAATTGGTGTTGGCGTTGTCTTTGTAAACGACAACATAAATACGCTTGAGCCTGACGCAGAACTGCGGTTGACCATAATGTCCAGTATAGCGCAGGAGGAGAGCCGAAGAACCTCTGAGCGTGTAAAATGGGGCCAAAGGCGCCGGATGGAGCAAGGCGTGGTTTTCGGGCGTGATATGCTCGGCTATGATGTGCGTGGCGGCAAGATGTTCATCAACGAAGAGGGCGCAAAAATTGTACACTTAATATTTCATAAATTTGTCGTTGAAAGCAAAGGCTGCCACACAATAGCGCGGGAGCTGCGCGAAGCTGGGATTCAAACTTCATCAAGGATGAAGGAGTGGTCTGACACGGCAATACTGCGTGTGATTCGAAATGAGAAGTACTGTGGCGACCTTGTGCAAAAAAAGACATTCACTTCGGACTATCTTAGCCACGAAAAAAAGCGCAACCGCGGGGAAGAAGAATTTGTTATCCTCAAAGACCATCATCAACCCATCATTTCCCGCCAAACGTTCGAGCAAGCCGGCGCTATTTTAGATAGCCGAGCGCCATCGAGAGAGAATAAAACAAAGCACGGTAATCGCTACCCACTTTCCGGTAAGATGAAGTGTGGCAAATGCGCAGCGAGTTTGGTGCCGCATTCCCGAAAACGCGGGGATGGCTCGAGAGTGAAAACATGGCGCTGTTACGAGGCGAGCCGCAACGGGGCTCCGAAAGTTGACGCTGCCGGGAATCATGTCGGATGTAAAGGCACCCGCATGTATGAAGACGAGGCCATCTGCATAATCCGGTCGTTGATGAGCAGTATTGACCTAGACCGAAAGAAAATCCGACAGAGTGCAATGCGCCTAGCACATAAAGCTATCGAAAACTCAAAACCAGATTTAGATGTATCTAAGCTTAGGTCGCGATTGCGGCGAATCGAAGAAAAACGCACGAAGTTGCTTGACTTGTATATATCGGATGAACTACCAAAATCGGAGTATATCGCCACGCGCTACAAATGCGATACGCAAGTGGAAGAACTTTACAGTCAGATTGAAATGGTGCACCAGCGCGGGGCAACTGCAGAAAAACACGGAGAGCTGCTTGCCGATATCGAATCCGCGATTGATGAGCTTGTATCTGGCGATACCAGAGACGAAGATTTTTATCGAGAGTTCCTATCGCGAATAGTGGTAAATGACAACAACCACATTGACGCTTACTTGAATCTGCTACCCTTTCGCTGGTGCTACGCGATATAGCCAATCAACTTGAAAAAGCGGTCTTCTTTTGAAGTTGAATGAGTATACAAAAGGACGGAGTTTGCGGTGAAGGTGGCGGTTTAGGCTAAGCGTTACCTATTTCCCCATCGTCTGTACCTATATCGGTGAGTATACCGGTCACTTCGCCGTAAGGGCAGCTGTACCGCTGGTGGAGATAGCGCATAGCGGCGCCCAGCTCTCCGTCCGGGCCGCCCAACTGTGTCATGACTATCTTAGCCATGGCAGGGTTGGGCGTTTTGATTTTCACAGGATATTGCAGCTTTTTGTTATAAGTCCACATTATTTTTCCTCCTCCATCTGCCAGGGCCAGGGGCCGTCTACCCATTTCCAGCGCGGGCCGCCGTCGTAAGCGCCCTTGGTCAGAGGGCCAAAGCGCGACTCAAATTCGCTTGCGGCTGCTGCACGCATCTCCAGATACTTTTTGTAGTAGGCAAGGGCGGCTGCGTCCTCGGGGTGTGTGTCCAGGAAAAGGGCCGTGTCGTTAAGTGCAAAATCGCAGACCTGCACTCTTTTAAGCAGTACCTCACGCTCTGTCATAGCGGCAATCCCCCTTTCCGGAGAAGGGTAAGTCAAGCTCTTCAAAAATAGTCCCGCGGCCAAAGCCTTCTTCGGGCTCGTAAAGCATTTTCCACTCCTGCATCGGCACATATGCCATACCCAGCGTGATGCAGTAACCACACTCTGGATTCTCAGGCAATGTTACCGGAGGCTGCACAGGCGGCTCAACCACAGGCGGGCTGGGCGGTGCGACAGGCACCGGCTCGGGGAGTGGTACGGGCTGAACCGGCGGTACAGGCTGCACGGGCGGAACTGGCACAACCACAACCGGAGGTTCCACAGGCGGGGGTGGGACAATCACAACAGGCGGAGGAACCGGAATAGGAAGCACCACAACAGGTGGGCGTGGTGGGTGTATTGGCGGCCTTGGCGGATGCGGATGAGGCGGCCTTGGAGGGTGTGGATGCGGCGGCCTTGGTGGATGCGGGTGCGGTGGTCTGGGCGGGTGGGGATGAGGCGGTCTCGGTGGATGTAGGTGCGGAGGCCTTGGTGGATGCGCCGGTGGGTGCGGCGGACGCACGGGCGGCCTCGGTGGCGCCACCGGCGGGCGAGGTGGTATTACCGGGGGTCTGGGCGGTTGCACAGGAGGTCTCGGTGGCGCCACAGGAGGTCGTGGCGGTTGTACGGGAGGCCTAGGTGGTTGCACAGGTGGCCTATGCTGACCGATGGGCGGGGTGGGGCGTTGATCGCCCCCTCCGGTCTGCGGGCGCTCGGGCGGTCTTGGCGAGGTTGGGCGCTGAGGTTGGGGCGGCCGCCTCTCCATAGTTGGCGCGGATGCTGTTCGTGTGGACAGCGGCTCTGCCTCTGCGAGAGTCACGGCCGGCATACTGCGTGTGGTTTCAGCTCGTGGCGCTGGAGAGGAGACGGGAGCGGCTTCTCCGGCCGGCCGGCTATTTTCTGCGGCTGGCATACTCGCCGAAGGGCGTACAGGCTCGCCGGCGGGCGAACTCCAGCCGGTGGTTCGGCCGTTCTCCAGTTGGATATACATGTCGTCCTTTTTGTGATCCAATTCTTTTTACTCCTTTCGATAATTTGGATTCCTGGGCGTTTTGGGCAGGTTCTATATGTAAAACACTTCGAATTATGATATGCGCCTCATTTGCGACTGGTGATGTGAGGTGCGGTACCCCAAGAAGCCGACTTTTGCAGGGGACGGCTTTTTTTGCGCGCTAACCCCTGGGGATACAATAAAAACCCGGCTAAACGCCCAGGTGTCTGAATTTTTGCGTTCCGGCGCGTTAAGACTATATGTATACATTTGCCAATAGGCTTCTTGCGGAACTTGCGTAAAACCACCCCGCCGTCTGCGGGCGGCACCCCTCCAAGGAGGGGAACGGGAAAGGTGCGCCATAAATTCCCCTCCCTTGGAGGGGGGGCGCAGCGCTGGGGTGATTTCGCACGAAGTCCAATGGATAAGACACCAGACTGGAGCTTAACCTCATGAATAACAATCCAAGAAACCAGAGTATAAAAGAACTTGCCGCCGGCACGCTCAAGGCGGGCGGGGGACCCAGCACCGGGTGGATTTGCAAACGGCTGCGCGCTATGACCGCCAGGATGCGCGGGCATTACCTCAAAGTGAACCAGCAGCCTACCCAGCACCCGGTGGACGAGTGGCTCTGCGACAACTACTATGTGCTCGAGAAAGAGTGCAAGCAGAGTATCAAGGATATAAGCCACCTGGCCCGCCGGGCAAGCGGGGAAGAGCTCGCACGCTTTTACGCGCTGTTTGAGGGCGTGCTCTTTGCAGCTATGCCGGGCCTAGACGATGACGCCATGGCCGAAATACTGGGCGCGGCCGGCCGGGTCAGCCATATAAGCGAGAGCCAGTTCGCATTTGTCCCGGCGGCGGTTAAGGCTGTGTTGCTGCATATGGCCTATCGAGCTGTCTTCGAGACTCGCAGTGAGGATATGATTCGCTACGCAGTGGTGGGGATGAGCAAGCTGACCTCCATCGACTTTGACGAGATCGTATACAAGTGCTCTCGTGTGGAGCGCATTCTGCAAAAAGACCCGGCGGGCGTTTATCCGTTAATGGACAGTGACAGCCGCAACTACTACCGCCACCTAGTGGCTACAATAGCCCGCAGACAGCGCCGGCCCGAGGACGGGGTAGCCGAAGATATGCTGGCTGCTTGCCAGGGCAAGGAGGGTGCTGCCGGGCATATCGGCCATCCGATACTGAACCACCCGGCAGCTCTGCGCCCGCGGGGCAGCCGGGGTTGTGTTGCCCTTGTGGCTGGGGTTGTGTTGCCCGCAGCACTCTCCGCGTTGATAGCATACTTGACCGGTGCGCTTTGGGTTGGGCTGCTCTGCTTTTTGCCGCTGTGGGAGATATTGCGCACGCCTATCTGGCAGCTGGCCATTGCTGGAGTCTCGCCCGACTTTATCCCGCGCATGGACTTAAAGAAAATCGAGTCCAAGCCAAAGTCAGTGGTGCTGGTCTCCACCCTGATACCCGGCGTAAACCAGATCCCCGCGCTGGCTGACCGGCTCTGCCAACTATACTACTCCAACTCCGACCCCGACCTCTTCTACTGTGTGCTTGCCGATTTCAAGGAGTGGGACTACCCCACCGACGAGAAGGACGACGCCCAGGTGGCCGCCGTCACCAAGCTGATCGAGCAGCTAAACCGGGAGCACGGCAACCGCTTTATGCTCTTCCTGCGCGGACGCAGTTGGAACAAAACCCAAAAGAAGTACTCGGGGTGGGAGCGCAAGCGCGGCGCTATCACTGAGTTTATTCGCTTTCTCAAAGGCGAGAAGGCGGGGGTGCACACGTTTGCGGGGGACAGGGCCGCACTTGAGAATATCAAGTACATCATCGCTCTAGACGCAGACACAAGCCTGCTTTACGAGTGCGCTCAAACACTTGTCTGTGCGGCCATACACCCGCTCAACCGACCCGTAATCGGCCCGGACGGCGTGGTTGTGGCAGGCTACGGAATACTTGCACCCAAGATGAACCTGGATTTGCAGTCAGCCAAGGCCACTGCATTTTCCCGGGTGATGAGCGGCTGCGGCGGGGTAACAGCCTACGACACCCGTGAGAAGGACTTCTACCAAGACCTCTTTGGCGAGAGCATCTTCGCAGGCAAGGGGCTCATAGATGTAGACGTTTTCCATCAGCTGCTCTCCGACCGCTTCCCCGAAAACCAGATACTAAGCCACGATATTTTGGAGGGCGCGTACATGCGCGTAGCCTTTGTCTCCGATGTGGAGATGAGCGACAACGCCCCGGCCAGCATGGGCAGCTGGCTTAGCCGGCTGCACCGCTGGATTCGGGGTGACTGGCAGAATATCAAGTTCGCCGGTTGGCGCTACCGGGTGGGCAGGCAAACTTACCAAAACCCAATAAGTCGACTCAGCCGTTACAAGCTGCTGGACAATCTGCGCCGCTCTGTCACTCCGGCTGTCTGTCTCGCCTGCCTGACCGCCGCCCTCTTTGTGACCGGTTATGCCAAGATTTTTCTGGCGCTTAGCGGGGTGCTGGGCGTGATGTTCCCATCCCTGTGGGCGTCGGCGTTTGCGCTGGTTTCCGGGGGATTCTACACCCTTTCTCGCAAGTTTTTTACCCGCACTCTGCCCCACGCTTTTGAGCTTATCGGCCAGGGATGCTTCTTGCTCATCATGCTGCCCGCCAACAGTCTGATAGCTTTAGACGGTGCTCTGCGCGCTCTCTGGCGGACATATGTCTCCCGCAAAAAGCTGCTCGAGTGGACGACCGCCGCCCAAGGCGAACAGGCTAAGGTAAGCTTTTGGCCGCTGCTGCGCAGGTTCTGGTTGCCAGCGCTCTTTGGGGTAGGCTTTATTGTGCTGGCCCACAGCACCGCGCTTAGCCTTATAGGTATCGCGTTTCTGCTGTTTATCCCTACGGCGCTGCTCAGCGCGCGGCCCTCCAGCGAGGACAAGGTCCGGCTCAGCTCGGCGCAGCGTGACACGCTGATGTCCTATAACGCGGCCATGTGGCGGTACTACGAGGACTTCGCGAATGCCCAGAACAACTACCTGCCGCCGGACAATATCCAGCAGTCGCCGGTCTACCGGATAGCCCACCGCACTTCTCCGACCAATATCGGGATGATGATGCTCTCGGTGCTGGCCGCGCGGGACTTCGACTTTATCGACACCGACGGCCTTTACACCCGGATTGAGCGCACCCTTACCAGCCTTGAGCGCCTGCGCACCTGGCACGGCAACCTCTACAACTGGTACGACACCATAACGCTGGACACGCTCAAGCCCGAGTTTGTCTCCAGCGTGGACAGCGGCAACTTTATCTGCTCGCTGGTGGCGCTTGCCGAAGGGCTGCGCGAGTTTGTCCCCGAAAAACCGGAGATAGCCGGGCTGGTTAAGCGGCTGGAGAAAATCATAGACGGGTGCGACCTCACCGTTTTCTACAACAAAAAGAAGAACCTGTTCTCGATTGGATACGACGTGCCCACCGACAGCCTGAGCGAATCGCACTACGACTTCTTGGCCAGCGAGGCCAGGCTGACAAGTTACTACGCCGTGGCCCGCAAGATTGTGGGCAAAAAGCACTGGGGCTCGCTTATCCGCACCATGTCGCGGTGCGGGTCATATGCCGGTGCGGTCAGCTGGACAGGCACCACGTTCGAGTATTATATGCCGCATTTACTACTGCCGGTATATGAGGGTTCGCTGCTGAGCGAGGCGCTGATTTACTGCCTTTACTGCCAGAAACACCGTGTACGCGACAAAGGCGGCATCCCCTGGGGGATAAGCGAGAGCGCGTTCTACGCCTTTGACAACAACCTCAACTACCAGTACAAGGCCCACGGCGTGCAGAAGATTGGCGTCAAGCGCTACCTGGACAAAGAGCTGGTAATCTCGCCCTACTCGACCTTCCTGACCATCTCCCAGAACCCGAATTCGGCTATGGCAAACCTGGGCAAGCTGCACAAGCTGGGGGTATACGGCCGGTACGGATTTTTTGAGGCGGTCGACTTCACCGAAGAGCGGGTGGGCAAGGAAGGCCTTGCGGTGGTGCGCAACTATATGGCCCACCACATAGGAATGAGCATGGTGTCTTCCCTGAACGCCATGCAGGACAACAAGATGCAAAAGCGCTTTATGCGCAACCATTATATGAGAAGTGCGGGTGAGTTTTTGCAGGAGAAAATCGCAAAGAGCACAGTTGTTTACGATGAGCTCAAGAATACAGAATCTCGCGGGGAGAAGCACGAGCGCCCCAGCATAAAGGAAGAGCTGGGGACCATCTGCCCTGGGTCGCCACGGGCTTGCCTGCTGACCAACGGCGAGATAACCCACGTTATGACCGACACCGGCGCCGGCTATATGGGCCTTGGTGAAGTCGACATCACCCGGCGGAGCACCGACCTTTTGCGCAGACCGCAGGGCGTGTTCACTATCGCGCGGCTGAGCGAGACCACGCTGAGCGCTACCCAGGCCCCATTTTTTGACGAAAAGGCCGAGCACACTGTCGAGCACCAAGAACATTCGGTGACATATTACGGGGGGAAAAACGGCGTTGAAGTCGGGGTGCGCTGCATGATGCACCCGACCTTCTCCTGCGAGCAGCGGCAGATCGTGGTAAAAAATCCGGGCACACAGCGCCAGCTGGCCGAGATGCTGGTCTACTTCGAGCCGGTGCTCAGCCCTTACCAGGACTACAGCGCGCACCCGGCCTTCTCAAAGCTGTTTGTGGGGGCCAGGTATTGCGAGGACGCGCGGGCGCTTATCTTTACCCGCAAGGACAGGGACAGCACCCGGAATATGCACCTTGCAGTCGGATTTTTGGGCGAGACCGAGTGGAGCTACGAGACCAGACGCGAGCTGCTGATGCCTTCCCCAGGCGGCGTGGGTGAGCTCAAAAACTTCCACAAGAAGAAGTTTTCCGGGGGCACCGGCGTCCCGGACGCCTGCTGCGCACTGCGCTTTGACCTTTCGGTACCCGCTGGGGGACAACAGAGCGCCACTCTGCTGCTTTGCGCCGGGCACACCGAGCAGGAGGCCATAAGCGTGCTGGTGACCATGCGGGGTCTTGGCACCCTAGACCGGAGCAGCGCGGCCAAGTCCCTGTTGCAGGGCAACACGCTGGAGGGCAGGCTGGGAAGCAATATCTTGGGGCAGCTGCTGTTCTTGCAGGCAACAGGTGGCGACAAGGCCGCCAAGGCCGAAAATCGGTTGGGCCAGCGCGGCCTTTGGCCGGCGGGAATCTCGGGGGATTTGCCGATTGCGCTGGTCGAGGTGGGAGTGCCCGACGTAGGGGCGAACTGTGTTCGCCCGAGGGATCCTACAAATGCTGTCGGTGCAAGGCCGGGCGAACGCAGTTCGCCCCTACAGGCTACGGATGATGCGCTGGATGACGCCACCACTCGTCAAGACGCCCTGCACAGCCAACTAACTGCGCTGACCAGCTATCTCAAGCTGCACGCCTCGTTGCGCAGCTGCAAGGTCGAGTTCGACCTGGTAGTGCTCTACGATGAGGCCGAACTGCGCGACCAGCTGCTCGAGCTTATTAAAACCAGCAGCATGCCGAATATTGTGGGGCAGCGCGGCGGAGTGTTCCTGCTCCACGCGCAGCACACCCCACCTGAGCTGATTACACTTTTGCGGGCCAGTGCCCGGCATATTTTCAGCAGGGGACGCCCGGCAATACAGGGGCAGGCGCTACAGCCCTACCGCCCGGTCGAGCTGCTGTCAATCGCCCCCGAGCCGATGCCGGATCATCCGGACCTTGTCACCGGCGGCGGGGCCTACCACAAAGGCCGCTTTTATGTTGACAAGGCTTCCCCCTTGCCATGGTGTCATATCTTGGCTAACCAGTCTTTTGGTACACTGGTTTCCGACTGTGCGCTGGGCTACACCTGGGCGGTCAACTCCCGGGAGAACAAGCTTACGCCTTGGTACAACGACATCGCTACTGACAACACTGGCGAGCTGCTGCTGCTCCACGACGGCAGCCGGTTCTACAGCCTAACCCAGGGATCGCGAGCCTCGTTCTCTAAAGAGGACGCGCTCTACCAGGGCAAGAACAGTTCGGTCAGTTCACAGGTGCGGGTGAGCATTGCGCCCAAAGGCTGCGCCAAATACCTGGATGTCACCCTGAAAAACCGCACGGACAACCCGCTAAAACTGGGGATTGCCTATTATATCGAGCCGGTGCTCAGCGTAAACCGGGATGCCGCCTGCCATATCCGAGCGGTGGAGCGAGAGAGTGCGCTTGTGTTGCACAACCCATTTGGCCCAACGCCGAACTCCTACGCGGCGATTGGAGTAACCAATGTAGGGTTGGGCGAACACAGTTCGCCCCTACAATCTGATTTTCAGTTCACAACCTGCCGCCAGACGTTCTTGTCGGGCAAATGGCGGGAGAATACAACCGACCCGCAGTCCGACCCCTGCGCTGCGGTAATAGTCCCGGTAGAGCTGCCTGCCAAAGGCGAAACCCAGCTGCGCTTTGTGCTAAGCTGGGGGGCTACCGCGCAGAGCGCCGTAACCATGTTGACATTGGGTGTAAGGCCCGCGACCCCGCACGGACTGGTCCCAAACAAAACAAACGCTGGGTTAAATTTGCGGGACGCGCGGGCGTGCGGACCCTATGGGGCAAATACTTTACAGCTTACTATTCCCGACAAGCAGATGGAGCAGTTTGTCAACCACAGCTGCCCGCATCAAATCCTGCACTCGCGGATACTGGGCCGCACCGCCTTTTACCAGTGCGGCGGGGCCTATGGCTTCCGGGATCAGCTGCAGGATGCCATGGCCTACGCTCTGCTTGATCCGAACGTTTTGCGCAAGCAGATACTGCGCTGCTGCGCTGTCCAGTTCGAGGAAGGCGACGTCCTCCACTGGTGGCATCCGTTGCCAAAGTCGGCCGGAGGGCTTAAGGGTGTGCGCACCCGCTTTTCGGATGATTTGCTCTGGCTGCCGCTTGCCGCCGCTGAATACTACACTGCCACCGGGGATGCAACGTTGCTAGACACCAAGGTCGCATACCTTAAAGCAGATGAACTGCATGGCGGCGAGCAGGAAAAGTATATCGCGCCCGGGAAAAGCGGACTAAAGGAAGACGTCTACAACCACTGCCTGCGGGCAATTGAGCGGGGCCATAACCTGGGCGAGGGCGGTATTCCGCTGATTGGCTGCGGGGACTGGAACGACGGCTTTAGCACGGTTGGCGAGAAAGGCAAGGGTCGCAGCGTCTGGATGGCTTTCTTCCTGATGCTTGTCATGGAGAAGTTTGCCGGTGTCTGCCGTGCACGCGGGGACGAGACCACTGCGGGGACCCTGGAAGAGCGGGCAAACGCCCTGCGCCGCGCAGTCGACGAGCTCTGCTGGGACGGCGAGTGGTATATCCGCGCCTTCTTTGACGACGGCGAAAAGATGGGGGCCGCCGGCAACGCTGAATGTTCCATCGATCTGCTGCCACAGAGTTTTGCAGTGCTCGCCGGTATGCCGGACAAAGGCCGAGTAGAGCAAGGACTCAAGAGCGCCTACGAAAAACTGGTGGACAGCCGCTTGCGCCTAGTTCGCCTGTTTAGGGAATCGTTCAAGGACACCCACCAGCAGCCGGGTTATGTAAAGGCATACCCAGAGGGTATCCGTGAGAACGGGGGGCAGTACACCCACGCTGCCGTCTGGTTCGCAATAGCGCTGCTGCGGGCCGGCAAGCGGGAAGAGGGCTTTGCTCTGCTGCAGATGCTAAACCCGGTAAACCGTGCCTCGCACCCCGAGCTCTTCGAGCAGTACAAGCTTGAGCCGTATTATATCCCAGCAGACATTTATACCAACCCGGCGGCGCCCGGGCGGGGCGGCTGGTCGATCTACACCGGGGCAGCCTCGTGGTATCTGCGCGCGGTCTGGGAAGAGATTATCGGCCTGAAAATACGCGGCGACCACATCGTATTTGAGCCGCAGCTGCCTGCCGAGTGGAACGGCGCCGGGGTTAAGGCTGAGATAAGCGGCACAAAGCTGGATATCGAGTTTGTACGCGGCGTTGCCCCTGGCATGAGCATGGACGGCAAGGGTGTGGCGCGCATTCCGCTGGATGGTGGGGAGCACAAGGTTAGGGTAGAGTTTGTGTAATATGATGGGGTGTAGGGGACGGTGCCCACGTCGTCCCGTCTAATTCCACACACGCGCTCGTTGTAGGGTCGATTTTCAATCGCCCGCGGTTTACCGGGAGCCTGTTGTTGTGTGGTCGGGGTTTTATCCCACCCGTGCCTGTTGTAGGGGCCGCACATCCGGGCGTCCCGCCTAACTCCACAGACGACTGTTGTAGGGGCCGCGCCCCTGCGCGGCCCGCTGATTTCCAGTGACGTTCCGCGATTGGTGCTGAAGTTCCGGGGGCTCAGGTCAAGTTCAAGAGCAAATTTTAAATCAGCCTTCGGGCTGGGGATATTGTACCGCTCGTGCCGCGGAGGCACTTACTTTTCTTGTCTCGCCAAGAAGAAGTAAGCAAAAGAAAGCGACTGGGGGAGAACCAGGTTTGCTCCAAGTTCAGTCGCAAACAACTCCCCCAGACCCCCTCTCCACGGGCAGGTGAGCGAGAGCCGGAGCGTTTGATTGTGAGTAATTCTCGCGAGCTCCCGGCTTGTCAACAGAGGCAAGGGGGCACGCAGACGCCTTCGAACTTCGAGCCCTTGGCCACTCGCAAACTTACCCAGCCGCTATGCGAGCCCGGGTTTAGAGTAAGGAGTTTTTGCGGTGAGGTGTTTGCCGCTGACTGCGCCGTTACTGACGAACACGTTGGCTGCGGAGCTGTATCGTCCGTCCGCAAACCTACTGTCCCCACCAACCTGCCCTTGACCTACTAGTGGGGGTCTGGGGGAGTTCGTGTTCGAGCGCCCTTTGCGAGAAACACGCGGTCCTCCCCCAGTCGCTTTCTTTTGCTTACTTTTTCTTGGCGAGACAAGAAAAGTAAGTGCCTCCGCGGCACGAGCGGTACATTAGCCCCAGCCCGAAGGCTGATTTAAAATTTGCTCTTGAACTTGACCTGAGCCCCCGGAACTTCAGCACCAATCACGAGACGTCACTGGAAATCAGCGGGCCGCGCAGGGGCGCGGCCCCTACAACAGTCGTCTGTGGAGTTAGGCGGGACGCCCGGATGTGCGGCCCCTACAATAGGCACGGGTGGGATAAAACCCCGACCACGCAACAACAGGCTCCCGTAAACCGCGGGCGATTGAAAATCGTCCCTACAAAAGTGTGTGTGGGATTAGACAGGTCGCCCGGGGCACGCCCCCTACAAGAACCTGCGATCCGGCAAACCTAAGCGGTTGAGAACGAAAACCTGACCCTACAACGGTGGATTTGTGGTAAGCCGCAGGATGATCACCTTCTATAAAAGCAAGATGCCGGAAGACCTGTGCATATATACGCTGTCACTTTCGTCACTTTCGTCATCTTCGTCACCCGGCAGAGGTTGGGAGCATCTCTATTGTCTGCGCCCCGCGGCACAGGCGAGTGGATTATTACTCCATCATTGCCAAATCTTCCCCGTCTGTGCTATAATGAGCCTTTATAAGGAGTGAGCGTATTGAGCAGCAGTTTTGAACGGACACCGGTTGGCGAAGGCATACACTTCAGCCGGATAACCGATCCCAAGTTTAAGCACAACCGGCTGACAGTTAACTTTATTTTGCCCCTGGACAAAGCCGGCGCATCTGACAACGCGGTGGTGCCGTTCGTCCTGCGGATGGGCTGCAAAGCCCTGCCCGACTTTTCTTCCCTTAATGCGCGGCTCCAGGAGCTTTATGGCGCCAGCTTAGAAGCCGGTGTCTCCAAGTTTGGAGGCTACCAGGTTATGGAAGTGAGCATTCGCTTCCTTGACAACCGCTACGCCCTGGAGGGCGAAGACCTCGCCGCCGAGTGCGCCGCCCTGCTGGCCGGCATTACCCTCCAACCCAAGCAGGACACCTCCGGCCTACTCGACGAGAAGGACGTCGCTCTCCAGCGTGTGTATATCCAAGACACGATCGAAGCTGAAATAAACGACAAGCGCCCTTACGCAATCTCCCAGTGCATGCAGGAGATGTGCGCTGGCGAGCCCGTGGCCGTCAAAACCTACGGTTACCCCGAGACTGCAGCGGCCATTACCACGGCTTCGGCTACTGCGGCTTACCGCAATATGCTGCGCACCGCCTCGGTAGAGATTATCTTTACCGGCTCCGGCGACCCTACTGCCGCCCGCGAGCTGCTAAGCGCCGCCTTTAAAGGTATCGAACGCCAGCCGGTGGACTACCAGCCAATAAAACTGCGCCCGGTTGCCACTAGCGTGCGCGAGAAGACCGAAACTATGGAACTCAACCAGGGCAAGCTGGTAATGGGTATGCGCTGCGGCGAGCTCACCACCCAGCGCGAGCTAAACGCCGCCAGGATGTTTTCGGCTATGTATGGCGGCACCGCGTTTTCCAAGCTCTTCCTCAATGTGCGCGAAAAGCTCAGCCTCTGCTACTACTGCGCCTCCCGGTTTGATTCCACCACTCGGCTGCTGATGGTCGACAGCGGAATTGAAGATACCAACAAACAAAAAGCCCAGGATGAGATAATGGTGCAGCTAAAAGCCATAACCGAGGGCGACTTCACCGACGAAGAACTCGCCAATACTAAGATGCTGATGAGCAACTCGATCCTGGCGACCACCGATTCATCCACCGCCATGGAGGGCTGGTACATGGCCCAAATCCTGCGCGGGCAAAGCCTTTCGCCCCAGCAGGATATCGAGAACATAAACACCGTAACTAGAGAAGAAGTAGCCGAAGCCGCCGGCAAGGTTACGTTGGATACGATCTACTTCCTAACCGGTGCGTAGGGTAACGCTCCCCCGCGCGTACCGGCCAATATGTGAATAACCGCGATATTTCGCGGGCCGCGCCTTTACACGAAACGTCACGATGAACCGGCGGTACGCGCAGGGGCGCGTACCCTACGAATTTTACCGCCGGGGTGACGAAGATGACGAAAATGACGAAAGTGACAGCAGATATATGCAGAGGGCAGCGTCACCCGCTCATGTAGGGGCGGGATTCTCCAGCCCGGCCGATTTCGTATCACCCGTCCGGCAATACATGGATTGCTACGATATTTCGTGTCCTGGTTGCTATACAAACGCCACGATATTTCGCGGTACGCGCAGGGGCGCGTACCCTACAGGAGGCCATCTATGAACACCACAACAATCACCTCTGCCCGCCTGGGCGAGAGCTACCGGAAAATCGACCACCCTTCGGGGCTTACCATACTGCTCTACCCCATGCCGGAGTTTGCCAGTGCTTACGCTATCTTCGCTACCAACTACGGCTCTGTGGACGAGACCTTCAAAACCCAGACGGACGGCGACTTTGTAACTGTCCCGGCGGGCATCGCCCACTTCCTCGAGCACAAGCTGTTTGAGAACGAGGAGGGCGACGCCTTCCTGCGCTACGCAAGTACCGGCGCAAACGCGAACGCTTTCACCTCCTTTGACAAGACGGCGTACCTGTTTTCCTGCACCGATAAGTTTGCGGAGTCGCTCGACATCCTGCTCGACTTTGTCAGCCGCCCCTACTTCACTCCCGCGACTGTCGAGAAAGAGCAGGGCATCATCGGCCAGGAGATCAAGATGTACGAGGACAGCCCGGAGTGGCGGGTCTACTTCAACCTGCTGGGCGCGCTCTACCACAGCAACCCGGTGCGGATAGACATAGCCGGCACGGTCGACACTATCGCCAAGATTGACGCCGACCTGCTTCACCGCTGCTACAACACCTTCTACAACCTGCACAATATGACCCTGGCTGTGGCCGGCAACTTTGACCCCGCGCAGGTGCTCGCCGCCGCAGACCGCCACCTTAAGACTGCGCCTCCAATGGAAATCGAGCGCAAGAATCCATGGGAGCCCTGGGAGGTCAAAGAGAAGATTGTTACCCAAAACCTACCGGTGGCTCAGCCTCTCTTCCAGATAGGCTTTAAGGGCGAGCCGGGTGCGGACGAAGCGGCAAACCTCTGGGGCAAGATTGCCGACGAGGTGCTGCTGGACATCGTGGCCGGTGACTCCACCCCACTCTACCGTTGCCTGTTCGACGATGGGCTGATAAACCAATCGTTTGAGGGCGAGGGTATGTCCAACCGGGACTACTCGCTGATCTTCTACGCCGGCGAATCCCGCGACCCTGAGAAAGTCCGCGACGCCCTGCTTGAAGAGATAACCCGACTGCAGAAGGACGGCATACCCCAGCCCATATTCGAGCGGGTGAAGAAGGCGGTCTATGGCCGCTATATGGGAATGTACGGCCGCCCCGACGCCATTGGCGGGTTGCTGATTACCGCCCAGTTCGCCGACTGCGACGCTTACCAACCCTTGGAGATGCTGGCCGCCCTCACCCTAGAGCAGATAAACCAGCGGCTAAACCAAAGCATGAACCCCGAGCGCTGCGCAATCTCGATAGTGCGCGGGTAGCGTCACCTGCCCTCGTAGGGGCGGGATTCTCCCGCCTGGGGGTTCCACGAACGCCGCCCGCGTAGGGGACGCACACCCGGGTGTGCCGGCCAGTATATGGATCGCTACGATATTCGCGTCCAGCATTTACACGAAACGTCACGATAAAACGGCGGTACGCGCAGGGGCGCGTCCCCTGTAACGACACCCGACACTCCATTACACACCTTCCCGGGGTGACGAAGATGACGAAAGTGACGAAAATGACAGCACATTAAATACAGAGGGTACCGTCACCCACCCACGTAGGGGCGGGATTCTCCCGCCCGGGGGGGCCCGCAAACGCCGCCCATGCAGGGTACTGGGGGGTTCTACAGGCACCGGCAGAAAAAAGGCAAAGCCCCGCACTGTGTTTTCCAGCAACAGAAAGGAGATGATAATCGATGAGTGCATCCCCAAACCTCAACCCGAACTTCTGAGCGCCCTCATCCAGCCAAGCCGGCGGCTTGGAAAATATAATAGAATTCCCCGGGCTGGGGCTGAGCTTTGAGCTCAACCGCGTAGCCTTCACACTTTTTGGGCAGCCTATCTTTTGGTACGGAATTATAGTCGGCATCGGTTTTGCCGTGGGTGCCTACCTGGTTACCAAAAGAGCGAGGCGGTTTGGGCTGGACCCCGACCGCGTTATCGACGCGATTATAGCCGCAACTGTGCTCGGAATTGTCGGCGCGAGAACCTACTACGTTATCTTCCGCTGGGAGATGTACGCCGGCAACTTTGCGAGCATAATAAACCTGCGCGAGGGCGGCCTTGCCTTTTATGGCGGTGTTATCGGCGGTGCGTTGGGCGCCCTGATTGTCTGTAAGTGGCGTAAAATTAAGCCCCTGCCGCTTATAGATTTGCTCGCCAGTGTGGTACTTATCTCTCTGGCAATAGGGCGCTGGGGCAACTTTGTAAATGTCGAGGCCTTTGGTTCCAATACCACCGCACCCTGGGGAATGACCGGCACCGCGATTGTAAACCACCTCACCTTCCACCAGAGCCGCCTAGCCGGCCTGGGGATAGAGGTCCTGCCCTGCACACCGGTGCACCCAACCTTCCTGTACGAGTCGCTGTGGAATATCCTGGGCTTTATAATCATCGCGATCTACATTAAGCGCAGGCGGTTCGACGGCGAAATCACCCTGATCTTCCTTGGCTGGTACGGCCTTGGCCGCGCGTTCATAGAGGGTCTGCGAATAGACAGTTTGATGCTGGGCGGCCTGCGGGTATCCCAGGGCGTGGCAATACTTTGCTTTGTGGTCGCGGCGATAACACTGGAGCGCGTCCGCTCAAAGATTAGAAAATCCGACGACCCGGGCTACCTTGCGTTGTATGTAAACACAGTTGGGCAAGAGCAGGACGAGCAGCCGCCCGAGGAAGGCGACGCCGGGGACACGGAGCAGTCCGAACAACCGGCGGATGAGACCGAACAACCGACAGAAGAGGCTGAGCCTCACAGTGAAGCCGAAAGCCCGCCGGAAGGAGAGCCCGAGCTCACCGAAGAGGCAAAGCGGCCACAAGGCGAAAGTGACGCTCCCGACCAACCGGATGGCGAAAAAGACGGCGAGAGCTAACGCGCCGGAGGAGGATTGCGGATGAAGAAAGTGGGCAGGAGTTTCTTTTGTGCTGTGGCAGCTCTGTTTTATATACTTGTCGTAGGTTTCGGCCCGGTGCAGGCCGCCGAACAGCCCACCCAGGATCCGAGTGCCGCACATGTGCTCACCTTTAGGGAGGGCGCTGAGGTTGGCGAAAATGGGCTGCCTGCCGGCATTACCGCCGAGAATATAATCCTGACCGAAGCCGATGTTCAGATCGCCAGTGCTTCAGCTTGGCCGATGGATGCATTCGGCCAGATTCAACACGCTGTAGAGCTCACCCTCTACGAGAGCGGAAGGGAAGCTTTCGCCGAAGTTACCACCCGGCTGGCCCCAATCGGCGGGCAAATTTCTATCTGGGTGGGCGACGAGATGATTTCCGCACCGGCGGTACACGTGCCAATAACCGACGGCGTGGCAGTTATCTCCGGGGGCTTCACTGCGGCCGAGGCCGCTGTGCTTGCCGGCCAGATAACCGGGCAACCGCAAGTTATCCCGGTTGCCGACACCCGGAGCCCATTTCACACGTCGGAGATAATTGAATACCGGTATATGTCGCTCTGGGAGATGGTTGCTTCCGATATTATCGGTGTGCTGATATTGTTCGCTTAGCGTATACCATACGGGACAGCCAGAATTATTTTGCAAGCGATTGCAATAATAGCCGAACAGCCCGCGCTTGACTTTTCGGGCGGTTTGGCATATACTGTTCGTTGTGCCATAATTCGACTTTGTGCGGCAGGCAGCGACTGTCGGCAGCACTTTTAATGGAGGATTGCAAATGAAAAAAGTGGGCAAGCCTGTTTTTTTCGTGGTGGTAGCTTTGATTGCTGCCTTCGCCACCCTTAGCTACACCGGTATTTACACCCAGTTTGGCGACATTACCACCGCGCGCATAAAAGGCGTGCAGGAAATTCGCCTTGGCGTCGATATTCAGGGCGGGGTGGACGTCACGTTCTTTCCGGCAGACGACTACGACGCCGACAGCTACGAGATGGCTGCCGCAGCGGCGGTAATAAGCCAGCGGTTACTTTTGCAAAATATAACCGACTACGAGCTCTTCCCGGATTTCGACCGCAACCGTATAATTCTGCGCTTCCCCTGGCAAGCGGGCGAGGCCGACTTTAACCCCGTGCGCGCCATCGAAGAACTGGGCGCCACCGCCATGCTCGCATTTGCGGAAGGCATGGAGATGGGCGAGGATGGGCTTCCAGCGGGAGCAATTATTCTCACCGGCGCCGATGTCCAGTCGGCTCGAGCGTCCACCGGGCAGATCGACCAGCTCGGCACAATCGAAAGCTTTGTAGAGCTTACACTGCGCGAGAGTGGCAGGGTAGCCTTTGCGGAGGCGACTGGGCGTCTTATTGGTCAACCGATCTCCATCTGGATGGATGACCGGATGATCTCCGCACCGACAGTACAGGCTCACATCACCGACGGCACAGCTATAATCTCCGGCGGCTTTACCCCCGCGGACGCCACTGCTCTTGCCAACCAGATAATGGGCGGCGCGCTGCCGTTCAGCCTGGAGACCGACAACTACAACACAATCTCCCCGACGCTGGGCATGGGCGCTTTGCAGGCCATGCTGCTGGCGGGTATGATTGCCTTCGGCTTTATCAGCATATTCATGCTGCTGTGGTACCGGGCGTCCGGCTTTGTGGCGATCATAGGCCTTGTGGGCCAGCTCGCTATCATGATAGCCGCGCTCACCGGATTCTTCCCGTTCATCCCGGCCTTTACTCTAACCCTGCCGGGAATCGCGGGCATTATTCTCTCCGTGGGTATGGGTGTTGATGCCAACATCATCACCGCAGAGCGCATCAGGGAAGAGCTTGCCTCCGGCAAGACCCTGGACGGCGCGGTGGCCACCGGCTACAAGCGGGCTTTCGCGGCTATTTTTGACGGCAATATTACGCTTATAATCGTAGCTGTCATCCTAATGGGCTCCTTCGGCCCGCCCACCAACCCGTTTGCCCAGCTCCTAAGCTGGACTATATTCCGTGGTTTTGGGCCCACAACGGCGGGTGCGATTTACTCCTTTGGGTACACACTGCTGATTGGTGTTATAGCGAACTTTGTCATGGGTATCTTCGCCTGCCGCTTGATGCAGCGCTCCCTGTGCAGGCTTAGCCTAATGCGTAAACCCTGGCTATTCGGAGGTGAGAGAGCATGAAAATCCCAAACTACCGGTTCATGGCCCACTCAACAAAGTGCATCGCTGTCTCGGCGGCACTGATGGTTCTCATTCTGGTCGCCAGCCTTGTCATCGGCGTCCAACTGCATATCCAGTTTAGCGGCGGGGCTATCATCACCTACTCTTACGAGGGTGAAGTTGACGCAGCCGCGTTTGCTGGTACAGCCGGCGAGCTCACTGGAGCCGCGGTTTCGGTTCAGCTGAGCACCGACCTTGCCACCGGCATGGAGACAATAGTCCTCAGCCTGCCGGCCGGCGACAGCTTGACCACCGACCAGCTGGCCACACTGGATGAAGGACTGTACGCGGCCTTCCCGGAAGCGGGGCTGCAAGTCGAAGAAGTCAACAACGTCAGCGCACAAATGGGTTCCGAATTCTTGATGAAGTGCCTGATCGCCGTTGCGTTCGCCGCGATTCTGATGATTGTTTTCGTCGCATTCCGCTTTAAGCGTATCGGCGGTATGTCCGCCGGTGTCACTGCGGTTATCGCGCTTGTTCACAACATCATAATCGTCTTTGGCGTGCACGTGTTCTTCGGCATACCAATCTCCGGGCCGTTTATCGCGGCGGTGCTGACCGTTCTGGGCTACTCGATAAACGACACCATAGTTATCTTCGACCGCATACGCGAGAACAAGCGTCTGTTCGGCGACAAGAAGTCCCTCACCGAGCTAGTCGACCGCTCGATGAACCAGAGCCTTCGCCGCTCTATAAACACCACAACCACCACCGTTGCCTGCATGGTTATAGTCGCGATAGTGGCGTCATTCTACAACGTGGGCACCATAGTGACCTTCGTTGTCCCCATGAGCGTAGGTCTGATGGCCGGTGCATACTCCTCGATTTTCATCGCGGGCCCGCTCTGGGTTCGCTGGCAGGAGCGCTCTAAGGCGGTTGCATAACCCTCCCTGTCAAACAAACCAAAGCATAACGCCGACAGATTAGGGTATTCTCCCGCATCTGTCGGCGTTAATATTTTTACATGGTATTCCATATGACGAGACGTTGATATGTGATACGCAACTACACATAATGCTTATTTGGCACGCTACTTCATTTCCTCAATTAGCTTTTTGATTTCTGGCGTGGCAACCAATTTCCCGCGCACAGTAACTCGTGAGACGGTTTTTGCAAACAGCTCTGCGCTAATTTTACTATCAAGTTTAAGCATACCAATCACGCTGATTTTGAACTTTTGCCCGTCAAGCTCTTGATATGCTTCCTCCAAATCTGCTTTTGAAACACAGCAAATTCCAACCGAAAAGATACCGGTAGGATTAGTGCCCACATATCCAATAATTGCAGATGCACGAAGCGCCTCTTCAATGTTTTTCTGATGCGCCTCCAATTCTTTTCTGATTGCACTCCTGATTAAGTCAGACCTGTTTGAGTATAATCCTTGCTCTACAAGAACATCTACTTGCGCCAAATCTACCACGCCTAAATTGATTGTTAGTTTTTCAGTTTCGTTCGACATACTTACCTCCATAAAACATCCACATGGATGGTCGTTAGAGTAAATGTACCACAAATAGAATTGCATGTCAATCAAAACCACTAGTAAACTAGTGGTATGCACAAGCCCTGGAAGGGCATATTACAGGCTTAACCCCTCAAGGGGCATTGAAAAAGTTTAGCACCGCATTACAATCTCGGGCAGCCGCTTAA